>CATPCO010000782.1 GCA_955652925.1 uncultured Xanthobacteraceae bacterium
CGTTTCAGGATGGTCCGCTTATCCGAAAACCTGCGTGAAAGCTGACATGCCGGCGCGGTAGCCCCAGTGCCGAGACCGGCTGCGAGCAATCGTAGCAAAGCGGCCCGCCCTATACGATCACCTCGTCGGCGGGACAGAACGAAAAAACCCGGCCTTCGGGGAGGTTCATAAGTCCTGCAAGGATTGGTCTGCCTCGTGGTCAAAACCGACGACCAGCCCGATAGGGCACGGCCGCGCGCGGTCGTGGCGGCAGTCCGGCCGCATAGGCCGATCGCGGTCCACTGTAGTAGCGGCCGTTTGGCACAGCCGGTCCGTATCCATAGCGGTACCTGGGCGCTACGTAAGGAGCTGGTCCATATCCGTAGCCGTACCTGGGTTCTACGTACGGGCCTGGTCCATAGCCGTAGCGGTAGCTGGGCTCGACGTAGGCGACTGGTCCGTCGTCATAACCATAACCGGGCTCTACGTACGCGGCTGCTCCATATCCATATCCATCGCGGGGACCTATGTACGCAGCTGCTCCATTGGTCGGCGCGGGAGGCGTCACGTAAACCGGCCCGGCTCCAGCACCAATGTAGACGCCGCCGGGCGCCACATAAACGGACTGCGCCGCAGCACTCGCAATGTACATCGATGACAATGCTGCTACTGCTGCAGCAACAGCAAGTGGTCGGTAGCTCATGTTAACACTCCCTTACACGAGCCCTCCCGATCCAGTATTTCATTATCGCCGATGGCTGCCTCAAGCGCAAATGCGGCAGTGTAAGTGCTTGTATCAATTTTGTACCAAACTGAACGCTTATTCACCAATTACAGTGTCACAATACCACTATGCATGCCCGCGCGAAAAAATAATTTATCAACTCGCCGCTGATTCAGCCCGCAAATAATGCACCCCCCCATCCGTGCGGGTTAGTGCTATGCCGAATCGGTCATTGGCACCGCATGGGACATTCTCGGGTGCCGCCCGCAAGTCCCAACCTCAAGAGTAAGTATCCCCCGGCAGAGCCGGGGGAGCTCCTAATGGGGTTTAGCGCCGGTGTTCTCGTCTTGCTTGTTGGCCTCGTTCAGGAGCTGGTCGCAATGCAGAGAGCGCGACTTTGACCTCAATCGCCAAAGCCTCATGGTGTCGTGATCAATCCCTTGCTAGTCGCCACGATCCAACGGTTGCCCCACATCACAATAGAATCGACCTTTCCCAGTCCGGGCAGGGTGTCCCCACGCGCCGCTTTCCATGTGCCCCCGGGGCCTTCCAAGGTGGCAATTCCATTAACAACATTCCGCACCGTCCAGCCCTTAATGGTAGTGGGCCTGGTCTCAGGGACGGGCACGAGCTGACCCACGGCCTTCGCCTGGTCTTTCTTCGTCGCGGTCCGCGCTGTCGTGGTATGCTGCCCCGTAACCGCCGAGGGTGGGCTGGGTGCTTGAGAAAGGTTTTTCACCGACTCGTGTGAATCAATTGCATTTGCTGTCGCTGATGCGACCCTGCCGATAATCGTTTCCCCTGAACGCGGCTCCAAAGTCGTCACAGGTATCCTGGCCTTTTCAGAACCGAGGATAGGACCCGACGAGTTCACCTTTTGCTCCGAGACATTACTTTGACCGAAAAAATAAAACGAACTCAATGCGCCGATGCAGCCGAGCGCTAGTAACACCGTAGCTGTGATGAAGCGAATGCGGGTTGATCGGAAAACAGGCCGTGAATCTGCGGCAGAAATCCTGTCTCGATTATCTATCCTGATCCCATCCTGCCATGTTGATACCGTGGCAGGTGCGCTCGGATCAGTTTTCGCCTGGTCCGCTCCCGTACGCGTGTCAGTTTGCTCTTGCCCAACTCTGCCCTCGTCATAGACAACAATATTTGCGATCTCAGGTTGCTGAGTCCTTCCGTCGCTTCTTCGTGGATCTGCTTGCCACTGACGTTCGCAGTAATTCTGTGCAATGGACGAATATAATGAATGCAGTTCTGCGTCCTCGACGTACCATTCACCTGACAGGTTCTTCGTGCCAGTAATCTGACCGTCTTCAATAGCCCTGAAAATAATCGTTTCGTCCAGGCCAGTTGCCTTTGCAGCCTCTGCAAGAGTGTACATCATACGCTGACCTTGGGCATTTCAATTATGCCCAGATGGTGGGCCACAATCGTTATCGGAAACTTAACATGGCCCTTCTAGCAGGCACGCATTTTCGGCCTCCGGATGAGGTAGCCAACAAACAGGCCCGGGGACAGGGGCGAAAAAACGGCTCGACGTTTTTCAGTTCTGGTTTTTTAGCCACCACCGCCGGGACACGCTCCAGGCAATAGACCACTTGCGTGTACATGGGATGCTCGACCCAGAGCGTGCCGTCCTGATCGAACACCGCGATACGGTCTTCCGGCAAGACGTAGCTTGGACTTGACCTCGTCGTTGGTCTGCGCGCACCCAGTACGATCCTTGACGCCTGCCGCGTCACAGAAAACTGGACCGCTCATGCCCAAGTTGGGTCATGGGCCGGCTGGCCGACTTGCCCGGTCGAGCAGCTCACGAAAGTCGAGCTAATCATCAACCGCGAAGGCGCTTGGCCTCACGGTCCCGCTTCCCTGCTCGGCCGCGCCGACGAGGTGATCGAGTACTGATCAGGCAATCATCCTCGACTGCTGCGATGCACACTCCCCTTCCGCTTCGGGTCAAAACCTGATTACCGCACCGCAATACTGCTGTCCGCTCCTCCTCAGTCAGCAGACATAGGGCGGCTGTTTTGCGATCAATCCGGCCACTGATACCCCGACGATCGGGTCCTTGCGAGCATCGACGATGAACGTCGCTTCGTCGATTTAAAATGAATGTCGTTGACCTCCTTTTGCGCCGCTGAATCGTTCCAGGCTTTGGCCCTGTTTGATCGGCTGGCAAGGCCGGCGAGAAGACTGCTATCATTGCGGCCCCTGATCGTTCGTGCGACCCGGCGAAAGCGTCTGATGAAGTACCCGTTCGTGCCGATTTCCGAGCGAAAGCCGCTGCGATGGCCAAACGGCAAACGGCTTGCGGTGATGATCACCACGAACCTCGAGTACTGGGACGCTACGAAGGATACGTCCAAACCGTTCTACCCTGGCGGACCCGGCATTGTCGGGGGCGATCTCCCCGGCGATGTCTATGACAATCCGAACTGGACCTGGCGTGAATATGGACAGCGCGTCGGGGTCTGGCGCATGTTCGACATCTTTGATCAGTTCGGCGTGCCGTCCACCTGCACGATGAACGCCAAGATGGGACTGGAGCGGCGCGCCGTGATCGAGGCGGCGCTCAAGCGCGGCTGGGAAATTGTCGCGCACAATTATGTCCAAACGGAATTGCTGGCCGACTATTCATTCGACGAGAACAAGGAACGCGAGGTCATCCGCGAGACGTTGCGGGTGTACAAGGAGGTCTGCGGCAAACCCGCGAAGGGATGGCTCTCCAGCTCGCTCCGCTGCACGCTGAACACGGTAGACATCCTCGCCGAGGAAGGGCTGATTTTCACTACCGATCTGCTCAACGACGACCAGCCCTATATGATCGAAACGCGCTCGGGCAGAAAGATCGTGTCGATCCCCTACACGTCGGAGGTGAACGACTTCACGGTTTTCCTGCGGCAAGGCCAGGACGTCGATGGCGCGTTCAACGTGTTCAAGGAGCAGTTCGATTGGCTTTATCGCGAGAGCGCGATCAGCGGACGGTTCATGAATATCGGCCTGCATCCGCACGTGATTGGCCAGGCGTTCCGCATCCGTGCCCTGCAGGATTTTGTGGCCTACGCCAAGTCGTTCAGCGACGTCTGGTTTGCAACCCGCGAGGAAATCGCGGAGTGGTATCTGAAAAATCACCATACCCACATCTAACGGGAGATGCCGATGCGCGCCGTAATGGTCGTGATGAGTCTGTTTCTGCTTGTGAGCCTTGCAGGCAGCGGCGACGCGAGCGCCTCAGCGGAGGGAAAGCGGGTGATGCTGCTCGGCACCGCGAACACCAATCCGTATATCGGCGCCTGGACCTCTACCTTCAGCAAGTTCGCGACCCAGGCCGGCATGAAGGTGACGAATCTCAGCTCGAACTACGACGCGTCGGTGCAATCCCAGCAGATCGACGATGCCATTGCACAGAAGTTCGACATCATCGTGCTGTGTTACGTTAACGACCAGGCGATCGTGCCGGCGCTGACCCGCGCCAAGGCGGCCGGTATTCCGGTCATTCTATGGGCCACGCCGATCAAGCCGGAGTATGTGGAGCTGTTCACCTCGTATATCGGCACAGATCACAGCGAGCTCGGGCGTATCGCGGGGGAGAACATGGTCAGGGGGTTGGCTGGAGAGGGAAAGACGAAGGCGCAGCTGGTCGCGGTGACCGGGCTTGCGCAGCAGATCCACGTAGCGACCCGAATGGAGGCCTTCAAGGGCGTGCTGGCGAAGCATCCCGGCATCGAATTGGTCGCGGTGGAAGACGGCAAGTGGAACACGGCAGTGACCGAGAAGATTACCGGTGAGCTTCTTGTACGCTTTGCTAACCGCGGCGGCGTCGATGGCGTATTTGCCATGGCGGACAATCAGGCGACCGGCGCGATCCAGGCGGTGGAATCCGCGGGCCTTAAGCTCGGCGTCGCAGACAAGGGCATTGTCGTCGTCGCCAGCAATTGCATGAAGGATGGCATCGTCCACATCAATTCCGGACAGCAATATGCCACGGCCACCCAAATCCCCACGGAAGAGGCAGAGGTGACGGCGAAGAAGGTCGAGACCTACTTCAATGGCGGGCAGCTGAAGAAATACGAAATTGTGCCGGTCTACGGCATCACCAAGGAGAACGTCGGACGGTTCGCCGCGGGCTGCTCGTATTAGAGCATGTTTCGCCGTTATTTGCTCATTGGTCGATAAGTCACAGGCGTCACCCGCGGGCTTGACCAGCTCAATGTCCGTCCTCGCCGTCGAAGGACTCACCAAGCGGTTCGGCCCGAACGAGGTTCTCAAGAACGTCACGCTCGCGCTGGATGCCTGCGAGATCCGCGCGATTTGCGGCGAGAACGGCGCGGGCAAGAGCACGCTGGTCAAGATTATCACCGGGGTGCATGCGGCTGATGGCGGGGTAGTTTGCATTGACGGCACGCCGACCAAAATCGTTGACCCGCACCACGCCCAGGCGCTTGGCATCGCGCTGGTGTCGCAGGAGCTCAGCCTCGCTCCTGCGCTTTCGGTGCTCGACAATATCTGGCTTGGTAACCGTGAAGCCCCGCTGTTTCACCGCCGCAAGGAGCTTGCCGAGCTCGCCCGAGCGGCCCTGGAAAGGGTGGGGCTCGGCGATCTTTCGCTTGCGACTCCGGTCTTCCAACTCAGCATCGGGCGCCGGCAGCTGGTCGAACTGGCGCGTATGCTCACCCGCAAGGCACGGGTCTTCATTCTCGATGAACCAACCGCGACACTGTCCGACGTCGAGATCGAGCGCATCTTCCATGCCCTGCGCACGCTCAAGGCCGAGGGCAAGTCGATCATCTATATTACCCACCGGCTCGGCGAGGTCTTTGAGATCTGTGACACGGTTTCGGTGTTGCGAAATGGCGAGCTCGTCGGGACCCGCCGCACCGCCGATATCGATCGCGTGCATCTGATGGAGATGATGCTCGGCCGCAGCGTGGGCGAGATGTATCCGCGTTGGGACAGCAAGCCCGGCGAGCCCCTGCTGGTGGTGCAGAACCTCAGTGTGCCTCCGATCGTGCAGAATTTCAGCCTCGCCGCCGAGCGCGGCATGGTGGTCTGTCTCGCCGGCCAGGTCGGGTCTGGCGCGATCGAAGTGCTAAGGGCGCTCGCAGGCCTCACGCCCGACGCGACCGGGCGAGTCAGTGTCGCCGGAAAGCCAATACGGCTGCGCTCTGTGCCGAGGGCGCAAGCCGCGAGAGTCCAGTTCATCTCTGAAGACCGCGCCGGCGAAGGCGTGTTTCTCCGACTGCGCGTCGGCGATAACCTCGTCGCGACCCGGCTCGCCGATCACAGCCGGTTCGGCATTCTCGCCCGGCGCAGATTACGGCTTACCGCCGCCCGATTGGCCGCTGCCGTCGGCGTCGACAGCGCGCGGCTGCGATCACCAGCCGATGAACTCAGTGGCGGCAATCAGCAGAAGCTCGCGTTCGGCCGCTCGCTTGGAGGCGAAGAGCCGGGCGTTCTGCTCATGAACGAGCCGACCCGCGGCGTCGATGTCGGGGCCCGCGCGGAAATCTACCGGCTGATCCGGCAATTATGCGACCGCGGTTATTGCCTTGTCATGGCATCGTCCGACATCGAGGAGGTGCTCGGCATGGGTGACGTCATCGTCGCCATGTGTCGCGGCCGCCAGATCGCCACGTATAGACGGGGCGAAGCGGACATCCATCGTGTGCTGGCCGACATTACCCATCTGGTCGCGCAGGCATGAGCGCCATCTCGCTGCGCGCAGGATTTCGCCTTGCCGGTGCCGGCGCGCGGGCGCGTCACCTCGTCCTGGCCGTGCGCATCGCTGCAGGGGCGGCGCTTGCAATTTTCGCGCTGACGACGCCGGGCTTCACCTCGCCCCTGAGCATCAACGCGCTGCTCAACGCGATCTCCTTTATTGGTTGTGTCGCGGTCGGCATGACCTTCATCACCCTTACCGGCAACATCATGTCGCTGTGCCTGGGGGCCACGGTCTCGGCATCGGCGCTGATTTTCCTGGCAAGCCTCTCGCTTGGGGTCGCGTGGGCGTGCCTGCTGGCAATGCTCTTTGGCATCATCATCACCGCCGCGCAGGGCGTGCTGATCGGCTATCTCCGCGCTAACCCGATCCTGGTGAGCATCGCGGGGCTTTCGCTTCTGATCGGCGCTGCCGCGCTCGCGACAGGTGGACAACGCATTTATCCCGGCGGTGCTGGCCTGCAGATGTTCAAGGGTCGCATCATCGGCATCCCGGTTGAGACGATTTATTTCTTCGCAACCGCAGCCATCGGCCAATACATCGTGTCGTGGACGCGACTCGGCCGTGTGATGGTGATGGTCGGCAGCAACCTGCGCGCGGCCACAGCTGCCGGAATCGACACCGCGATCGCGGTCACCGTCGCCTATGCCATCGCCGGCGCCTGCTCGGCGGTTTCCGGTGTGCTGCTCGCCGCGCGCTACGGTTCCGGCGACATGGAGATCGGCGCCGGTTACGACTATGCAGCAATCGCCGCGGTGCTGGTGGGCGGCACCAGCATCCAGGGCGGCTCCGGCTCCGTGCTGCGCACGATGATCGGCGTGACCGTTATCGCCATCATTGAAGTCGTGTTGCTGCTGCGCGGTTTCAGCCCGCAATTGCAGTACCTCATCACCGGCATCATCGTTCTCGCCGTCATCATGCTTCATACCGTCGGCGAAAGACGATGAAGCGCGCCGTAACCGTCCTGCTCGATCCGGCCGCGCGCCCATTGGGCATCATGGCCGCCGCGATCGTGGTGCTGGCGCTGATTGATCGCGGCACCGGCTACTTCTTCAGCCTCGGCACGATTTTCAGCGTCATGCAGCTGTTCGCCACGCTCGGCCTAGTCGCGCTGGGCCTGGGCTTATCGATGCTGGTACGCGAGTTCGATCTCTCGGTCGCGGGCATTGTTGGCCTTGCCGGTTGCGTCGCGGTGATGACCGGCGCTTCAAATCCCTGGCTCGGCCTTTTTCTCGGTGTCGGCACCGGCGTGGCAAGCGGCGCGCTGCAGGGTCTCATCATGACACGCCTCGGCCTGAGCTCGGTCGGTGTGACGCTTGGCGGGCTCTTAACCCTGCAGGGCATCACCTACGTGCTCACCGAGAACAGGACGATCAGCTATCCCAATCTGGCCGTGGCGCTCAAGCTCAATGAGCCGATTGCCGATCTCGTGTCGGTGCGAAGCGGCGTGGCCGTTATGGTGTTCGTGGCGGCGGCGCTGGTGATGACATGGACGCGCATCGGCCGTGACGTGATCGCAACCGGCAGCGATCGCCGCGCCAGCCGGATCGCCGGCCTAAACACCGACCGCATCATCATCGGCGTGTTCGCCGCATCCGGTGCATCGGCCGCCCTCGCTGGTGTGCTGCTGAGCTACAGCCTCGGCGCGGCATCTCCCGTGGCGCTCGCCGATGTACTGGCGCCTGCCGCCGCGGCCGCCATCGTCGGCGGCGTTTCCGTCGGCGGCGGCCGCGGCAGCCCGATGGGCATTGCGGCGGGGGTGCTCACGCTTTGCATCCTACGTTCCGGGTTGAGCGCCATCGGCGTGGAGCCGCATATTCACGATCTCGTCACTGGAACCATCCTCGTCGTTATCGCCACTGTCGACGCACCCGATCTGGCGCGCCGTCTCACCGTCTGGCGCCTCGACCGCGCCGAGCGATGGGAAAAGCGGCTCGCAAGGAGTTCGTGATGTCGCAACCGCCCTCTTCCTATGATTTCGTCCCGTTGCCGGACCGCGCTCCACTAAAATTTCCAGGTGGCGCCCATGTCGCGCTGATCTTCACCATCAATATCGAATATTGGGAGCCGTTCCGGCCCGGCCAGAAGGAACCCTTGTTTCCGGGCGGACCGGCGACCATCCCCCATGCCCTGCCGGGTGACGTGCTCGACACCGCGAACTGGACCTGGCGCGAGTACGGCCAGCGCGTCGGCATCTGGCGTCTGATGGACGTGTTCGATGCGATGGGCATTGCACCGTCCTGCACCTGCAACGGCATGATCATGATCGAACGCCGCCGCATCATCGATGCAGTGAAGGATCGCGGTTGGGAGCTGGTGCCGCACAACTGGGCGCAGAACGACCTGCTGACCAACTACGCGCACAGCCCCGAGCAGGAACGCGCCGTCATCCGCCGCACCCTCGATACGTATGAGCAAACGGTCGGCAAGCCTGCCAAAGCGTGGCTGTCGTCGGCGATCCGCGGCACCGCGCACACGCCGGCATTCCTTAAGGAATTCGGCCTTATCGCCTATTGCGACTATCTCAATGATGATCAGCCGTATCTGATAGACACCGTTCACGGGCCAATCGTCTGCGTGCCCTATTCGAACGACATCAACGACTTCAACATGTTCGCGCGCGGGGGCCTGTCGACCCGCGACGGCGTCGACATGCTCAAGCTCTGCTTCGATCAGCTCCACGCCGAAGGCGCCGCGACCGGACGCATCATGAACGTCGGCCTGCACCCCCATGTCATTGGCCAACCGCATCGCATCGCGGCGCTCCGCGAGTTTATCGAATACGTCAAGGGAAAATCGAACGTCTGGTTTCCAACCCGCGAACAGATCGCCACCTGGTATCTTGCGCAAGTGCCACGGCACGTTCGCCACAGCTCTTAGGAATTCGGCTATGGCATTGGAGACGTCTTTGTGCTCGCGAGGATCAGGCGCTAAAAACGAGAAGACATCAACAGAGTCCAGGTTGCTGACTGGCATCTCAGGAGGATAGATGCGGATCAAGAGGATGCTTTGGGCATGTATGGCGCTTCTGCTCATTGCCGGCGGGCTTACAACTGCGCATGCACAACAAACGGCCTGGAAACCCGAAGGTAATGTCGAATTTATCGTAGGCGCGGGGGCAGGGGGCGAGAACGACCGCATTGCCCGAGCCATCCAGCATGTCCTCGTTAAAGAGAAGCTGGTCGAGTCGATGACGGTGCTCAACAGGCCGGGTGCGGCGCAGACCATCGCCATCAATTACCTTGCGCAGCGAAGAGGAGATGCCCATGAGATCGGCCTTGCGTCAGGCAGCTTCATCAATGCCATTGCCCGCAACGGTTCGCAGCTGCACAAGCAGGTGACCCCGTTGATCAAGTTGTTCGACGCTTATCAGGGCTACTTCACCGCGCTCGACTCCTCGATCAAGGACATGGCTGATGTCCGCGACCGCCTTAAATCCGATCCAAGCAGCCTGAGCTTCGCTTTTCCGGTCGGGTTGGGCACCCCGCTCCATGTTTCCGTTGTCAATGTCGGTCGGGCGGCCGGCGCCCCATGGCAGAAGCTCGTCACCGTCGTATTCAACTCCGGCTCGGACGTCGCGGCACAGGTGGCCGGGCATCATGTGGATGTCGGTCTGACATCCATCGGCAGTCCGTACCCAATGATCCAAGCAGGCAAGCTTCGCATGCTTGGCATCGCCTCGCCGGAGCGCCTTCCCGGTGAGCTCGCGAACATTCCAACCGTTCGGGAGCAGGGCATGGATGTCGTGACTGCCAACTCGTACACCGTGCTGGTGCCCAACGATCTCAAGCCCGAGCAGATCGAGTTCTGGAGCAAGGCCCTGGACAAGGTTTTGCAGGCCGAGGATTTCCAGAAGGACCTCGCGCTGAACTTCTGGGTGCCCCGCCCGATCCGTTACCCTGAGACGGTGAAATGGATGCAAGACGATTACGACGAGAACCGCGCGGTGCTCAAAGAGCTTGGGATGCTGGAATGAGCGGACGAACCTTATTCGAAAAGGTTTGGGGCGATCATGTGGTGCTGCGCTCACCCCAGGGCGAGGAACTGCTCTACGTTGACTTCAATATGATCAACGAGGGCCAGTCGTTCCTCGCCTTCGATCAGCTCCGTCTCGACGGCCGCACCGCGCGCCGTCCGCAGCAAAACTTGGCGGTGACCGATCATTACCTGCCGACCATAAACCGTGATCGCGGTCCCGCCGGTATCGCCAACCCTGAAATCCGCCGCGTCGTCGAAATGATGGACGAGAATGCGACCGAATTTAAGCTGCCGCACGTGGGCTGGTGGCATCCCGACCAGGGCATTGCACACGTGATCGGTCCGGAGCTTGGTATTTCGCAGCCGGGTATGCTGATCACTTGCAACGACTCCCACACCGCAACCCACGGAGCGTGCGGGGTGCTCGCGGTACCGATCGGTGGCGGCAACCAGCTTCGGCATGTGATCGCAACCCAGACCATATGGCTAAAGAAGCCGCGCACGATGTGCATTGTGGTCGACGGCAGCCTACCGCACGCTGTGACCGCCAAAGATGTAATTCTTTCGATCATCGGCAAGATAGGAGTTGGTGGCGCGACAGGATTTGCCATCGAGTTCGCGGGCTCGGCCATCCGTGCCATGTCGATGGAAGGGCGGCTCACCATCTGCAACATGTCGATTGAGGCAGGCGCCCGCATCGGCATGATCGGGCCGGATGAGACAACTTTCAGTTTTCTTCATCGACGCCGGTACGCGCCCAAGGACGCTGACTGGGAACGCGCCCTGGCATATTGGAAGAGGTTGTCGACGGACACCGACGCGAGTTTCGATCGTGAAATTTCGTTCGACGCCGCGCAGTTGGCCCCCATGGTGACCTGGGGCACCAGTCCCGAGGACTGCTCTCCGGTCGATGGGGTGGTGCCAGACCCTTCGGAGATCGGCGACAGTGACCGGCGCCGCCACGTCGAGCGAGCGCTCGATTACATGAAGCTCAAGCCGGCAACGCCGCTGCAACAGATAACGATCGACCGGGTTTTCATCGGCTCCTGCACCAATAGCCGCATCGAGGATTTGCGGGCTGCCGCTAAGGTGCTGAAAGGCCGTAAGGCCAGGGTGCCCGGTATGGTGTCGCCAGGCTCGCACGGAGTGAAGCGTCAGGCCGAGGCAGAGGGGCTACACCAAATTTTCCTGGATGCCGGGTTGGAGTGGCGGGAACCGGGCTGCTCGATGTGCAATGGTTCAAATGGCGAGCTAGTTGCCCCAGGAGAACGCTGCGCCTCGACTACCAATCGCAACTTCGAGGGTCGCCAGGGCCGGGGCGCCCTGACCCACATCATGAGCCCGGCGATGGTCGCTACCGCTGCCGTCCACGGCCAGCTCAGCGACGCACGCCGGATGTGAGGTCGATCGATGCAGCCGTTCACCGTTCTCACCGCCGTCGCTGCACCACTGGAGGTCGCAAAAGTTGACACCGGCATGATTCTTCCGGGCCGCTATATGCGCAGGCATCGCCGACCAGGACACGACTACGGCGAGGCATTTCTTTATGACCTTCGGTTCGACGAGAAGGGCCGGCCGAACCCCGATTTTCCCACTAATCAGCCCGCCTACCGCGACGCCAAGATCCTGGTGACCGCTTCCGATTTTGGATGCGGCTCATCGCGGGAGGGCGCGGCTTTTGCGGTGCTGGATTTCGGCTTGAAGGCGCTGATCGGTTCAAGCTTCGCCGAAATCTTTCAGGGAAACTGCGTACAGAACGGGATTCCGGTGATCACGTTCCCCGAGGCAATCATCCACGAGATCTGGCGGCAACTGCGCGCCCAACCTGGGACTGAAATGACCATCGACCTGCCCAATCAGACGGTCGTTACTCCGGACGGGTCAGCGCATCATTTTGACATCAGTCCACTGCGTAAAGATCGCCTGACGCGGGGTATCGACGACATCGACGTTACCCTCGAGTATCGCGCCTCTATTGACGCATTTGAGGCTAGGCGCAGAGCATTAATTTCCTGGCTGCCGACCGCCAGTCGCGAATAATACCGCTTGCCATCGGCGACGTGCACGTTTGAATCGGCAGAAGTTGCCGGGGCGCTCATGATCACCGCCGATGGCTTGTTTACCGACCGCCTTGATCAAATCGTTGCGCTGGCGAAACACTATTCAGTTTCTCAGGGGTGCCACCAGTGCCCGGCGATTACCACGCCTTCCGAGACGATGCGCCGGTCCCCCGTCATGTGCTCACCGACGACATCGACATAGTCGAACTCGCCTTGCTTGATTGAGAGGATGGTCGCGTCTCCGACGGAGCCGGGCTTGAGCGTGCCGAGCTCGGGGCGCCGCAGCGCCATTGCAGCATTCACTGTCGTAGCCGCGATCACGTCGTTGAGCGGCATGCCCATGCACAGGAATTTCGAGAGCGTCGTCACCTGGTCATAGGCCGGACCGTCGATGCAAAGCGCATGGATGTCGGACGAGATGGTGTCGGGAAGAAAGCCGTTCGCGAGCATGGCGCGGGCGGTTTTGAAGGCGAACGATCCCTTGCCGTGACCGATATCGAAGTGCACGCCGCGTTGGCGCGCGCGCAGGACTGCATCCTTCACCCGGCCCTGCGGATCGACCGGCGCATTCGGGAACGGACGAAAGGCGTGGGTCAACACGTCGCCCGGCCGCAATCGCTCCAGCACCTCTTCATAGCTCGGCGGCGGCTCGTCGATATGGCACATCAGCGGCAGACCGGTCTGGTTCGCCGCCTGCAGCGCAATGTCGAGCGGCGCCGTGCCCGAGCGGCCGCTCGCCCGCAATCCGACGCGCACCTTGATGCCGATGATCACGTCGCGGTTCGCCTCGGCCACGGCAACGGCGTCCGCGGGCGCGAGCAGGCGCAGCTCCTCGCTCTCGCCGACCATTACGGTCTTGGAAAACGCATAGATGCCGGCAAACGAGACGTGCAGATAGGCAAGGATGCGCACCGCGCTCTGTTCGATCACATGCTTGCGAAAGCCCGCGAAATTTCCGGGTCCGGCGCTGCCGGTATCGATGCAGGTGGTGACGCCGCTCTTGCGGCAGAAATCTTGCGCATCAATGCCGAGCGAGGTGCCGCCCCAGTAGACGTGGGTGTGGAGATCGATGAGACCCGGGACGACGAGACGGCCGGTGACGTCGCGCATCTCGGTGCGGCTTTCGGCCGGCAGGTTGATGCCCAACCTGGCGACCTTCCCGCCGGAAAAGCCGACATCCATGATCTCATCGACCCCTTGCGAAGGATCAATGACGCGCCCGCCACGAAGAATGAAATCAAACACCATTCGCTCCCATACTCGAACCTTCGCGAAGACCTGCGGAAACTCGATGGCTTGTTCAACTAAAAGTAGCAGTGTCCAGAAACAATTCACGCACAGGATGTATTTTTGCGGAATGAACGAAAAAAACCAAATCCAATCAATGAGCCCGATTCGCATAGGCCGTCCAACCAATCACCCACGCCCATGCTCGATGCGCATAACGTCTCACCTGCGCCCGAACAAGCGCTCGATGTCGCCGAGCTTGAGCTCGATGTAAGTCGGGCGGCCGTGATTGCACTGGCCCGAATTGGGCGTCGTCTCCATCTCGCGCAACAGCGCGTTCATCTCCTCGGGCTTGAGCCGCCGGCCCGCGCGCACCGAGCCGTGGCAGGCCATGGTCGCTGCCACGTGCATGAGCCGCCGCTCGAGCGGCAATGCCTCGTCCCATTCCTGCATGTGCTGCGCGAGATCGCGCACGAGCGCCTGGGCATTGATCTCGCCCAGGAGCGCGGGCGTTTCACGCACCGCGACCGCTCCTGGTCCAAACGGCTCGATCGCAAGTCCGTAACGGGCAAGCTCGTCGCCGCGCGCCAGCAGCCGCTCGACCGAGCTCTCATCAAGCTCAACGATTTCCGGAATGAGCAGGATCTGGCGTGCGACGCCGGTGCGCTCGAGCGCGGCCTTTAGTCGCTCGTAGACGATGCGCTCATGCGCCGCGTGCTGGTCGATGATGACCAGACCGTCAGGCGTCTGCGCCACAATGTAAGTCTCATGCACCTGTGCGCGCGCTGTGCCGAGGGGGTGCGTCGTCCAATCCGCAGTCGGCTCTTCTTCGCGCAGGTCGGCCGACGGCGCGCCCACTTCGAAAGCGCTCTGTGCCGGTTCAGCCAACGCAGCAGCGCCCCGGGTCGGCGCGAAAGCGCCGCCGGGCCGCGCCGGCGAGGTCCGCCAGTCCCAGCCGGCCCGCGCTGACAGGCCGGCCGGCCGCAACGCGGCAATGGTAGCGGCGCCGCCGGTCGTTGCCGTGCGGCGGCCTTCACGCGCCAGCGCCTCTTGCATGGTGCGAACGAGGAAGCTGCGCACCAGGCCCGAGTCGCGAAAGCGCACCTCCGCCTTTGCCGGATGCACGTTCACATCCACCTCACGCGGATCGACCGTGACAAACAGAGCGACAATGGGATGGCGGTCGCGCGGCAGATAGTCCGCGTAGGCCGCGCGCACGGCACCGATGAGGAGCTTGTCGCGTACCGGCCGGCCGTTCACGAACAGATATTGTCCGAGCGAGTTGGCGCGGCTGTGCGTGGGGAGCGCGGCAAAGCCTTCGATCGCGAGCTTCTCGTTGCCGCCGTTGACCTCAACCGCGTTGGCGCGAAACTCGGGCCCGAGGATATCGGCGAGCCGCGCAAGCCGCCCGGCGGCACCCGGCAGGCGCGCCGGCCATGTCACCGGCGCTCGCTCCTCGCCCGCAAGCGTGAACGCAACATCCGGGCGGCTCATGGCGAGGCGGCGAACAATCTCGCGAATGGCCTCGCTCTCGCTGCGATCGCTGCGCAGAAATTTCAGCCGCGCCGGCGTGGCATAGAAGAGATCGCGCACCTCAACCTGAGTGCCGCACGCGAGTGCGGCTGGCTTGAGGGCGAATTTTGTGCCGCCATCGACCCTGATGTTCCAGGCGTGTGGCTCGCTCCCATGCCGCGTCGTCATGGCGAGCCGCGCCACCGCCCCGATCGAGGGCAAGGCCTCGCCGCGGAAACCCAAGCTTCGGATAGCAAGGAGATCGTCATCGGGAAGTTTTGATGTGGCGTGGCGTTCGACGGCAAGCGCGAGATCGGCAGCCGTCATGCCGGCGCCATCATCGGTGACCTCGATCAATCGGCGCCCGCCGCCGTCGGTGAGCACGTCGATGCGCGTTGCCGCGGCATCAAGCGCGTTCTCGATGAGCTCCTTCACCACGCTTGCCGGACGTTCCACCACCTCGCCGGCGGCAATGCGATTGACCAGACCTTCCGGGAGCTGTCGAATGGGCATAGCCGGCATTATAGCGAAGGCCGCGTGATTCGTGTGCCGGCGCCTGGGGCGCGAAACGCTCGATGCAGCTCCCCGTACCTAGAGCCAGTTTCGATGACGTTCGATCGTCACGCGATGGTGCAGCCCGCGGTACCTCTCCCCGCAGGGGAGAGGTCGGATCGCGCTTGCGCGATCCAGGTGAGGGGGATCAGCTTTACGAGTAGTAGCCCCCTCACCCGGAATGGGCGCGAGGCGCCCATTCCGACCTCTCCCCTGCGGGGAGAGGTGGACCTGCTGGCTCGATCTCAGCGAAACACGCTCTAGCGCGCCCTCGTCCCTCCCCGGTTCCAGCCCCAGCCGGGTTCGCCGTAAATGTCGAAGCCCTTGTCCTTCACCACCACGGTGTCTTCAAGCTTGATGAATCCGCGCTGGGGGTGTTGGAGCGTGGTCTC
>CATPCO010000783.1 GCA_955652925.1 uncultured Xanthobacteraceae bacterium
TGCCCACCTTTTGATCCTATCAGAAGTGCCAGATCACGTCCGCCGCAAACAGCCACATGTAGTACTTGTCCGGCGCAATGGCCGGCGTGGCGTTGAAATTGCCGTTGAAGGCGGGTGCGTTGTAGGACTTGTAGTAGGTCACCTCCGGCCGAAACTCGACTTGCGGCGACATCCAGTGCTGCCAACCCAACCCGAAGTCGGCATAGCGTGTTGCCGTGCCGGTCCGTTGCCCCTGCTCGTCGTGATAGTACTCGGTGCGCAGTGAGATGTTATCCAACGGCGTGACCCTGTAGTTCCAGTACGCCAGCGCCGTGACCACCCGCGCCGTGCAAGCCAGCACAGTGGGGTCGCTGCATCTGGCGAAATTCGGCGCGTTGAACTGGATGATGCCGGGCGCAAAGGGATAACCGCTGTTGGCGATAATGCCCCCTGGATCGGTTATGTTCAGCACGTTCTTCTGGCTGAGCGTGTAGGCCTCGAACGAGACGTTAAATTTCTCGTTGAACTTGTGGTACCAGGTCATGCCGTACCACTGGAGATTGTTGTAGCCCCAGGTACCGGTGTTGATGGCATCGGCGCAGACGTAGACATTGTCGTAGGCCGTGTCGGTCTGATAGCGCATGCATCCGGTGATGGATGGCCTCGCACCGGGATCGGTGAGCATCGTCGTATCCGGGAAGATCGGATTCGGGAACGGGTTCGCGATTTTCTGGCCCAGGTGCCAGAACGGTGCCTCGGTACCCACGGTGACGCCCAATTGCACGAACCAGTTCTTCGTCAACGCCAACGTCCCCTGCAGGCCGGTGTTGGTGTAATTGTCGAACGTGTAGGCCATGGAATGGGAGTACATGTAATTGTTGGGCGCGAGCTGCGCCTCGATGTCCGGCAACGAGATGAACCGGCCGAACCGCAATAGCAGTCCTTCGGCGACGAACGGGATGTAGAGCTCGCCGTACATCATCGGGAAATCGTAGCCGTTGACCAGGTTATGGTTCAGCAGCTGATAGCTCGCCAGGCCGTAGGAGGTTGTGTAGCGGTAGTCCACACCGTACATGCCGGAAAGCCGGAAGCCCCAGTCAACATGGTCCTTCTGCACCGTATCAGGCAGTCGCTCGATGTAGAGCACAGCCTGGTCGAGTTGCACGGTGTTCGGCGTATACATGTAGGACGACGGCCAGTTGCCGCCCGGCTTCACGGTGTTGGTGCTGAAGTTGCCACCGAAATTGACCCAGCCGTAGATTTGGATGTGAGCGTCATTGAGCGCCTTGCCGACATAGGTGTTGGCGAGCGCGACCATGAGCGGACTGTCGACCGAATTAGGCCGCGTCACGCCGATGGCCGTTGCGCCGCCATACGGCCATTCGGTGTACGGATAGGGGGGAATGGTCTGCGGCGCCGGCGTCCAGCCCGGACGGCGGCCGGGTGGTGCCGTCGGATCAGGTGGCGGCGCATCGTGGCCCCATTCGAGCGCGTAGTAGTTGATGAAGCGCGTCCAGAAATCGTCGCCGATGCGCTTGTCCCAATCCTTCGGATACGGCGCGGGATACCAACCGTAAGAGACGGCGCTCGCGGATGCGAGCACTGGCACGTCAGCTGCGCAGGCAGGATTGCAAAGTGCAACGACTGCAAGCGACGCGCTCGCCAACAAAGCGGCTTTCATGATAGCCCCCACTCCCACTCAATGCCCTGCACTCGACACTAATCAAGAGGGGACGGGAAGGCCATAGGAGCGGTCGTATGAAAAAAATAACAAATATCAGCTGCTGGTATAGTATCCGCATAGGAATTGCACGGATTCCCAGCAGTTGCGGGCCGTTTTGAGTAATTCGCAACCAGCTGATTTGGCACACACAACGAGCAAGCAATTGCCTCGTCATTGAAAATTCCCGCGATTCAATAATGACTTCGAGATGACAAACGCGAACTGCATCACACTTAGCGTGGCCGCGCAGACACATTCTTTCCGCTTGTCGATTTCTCTTCGTCGGCTTTTGTGCAAATGTTGCGGAATAGGCACAAAATTGTCAGCTTTGCCGTAGAAGATGTTCCGAGCGATGTGGATAGTTGATAACGGGGCTCTTAAATGGCTAAACAGCAACAGGTTATCCGATCAGCCAAGGCCGATGTTCGCATTGATCATCGGCGACCGAGCACCGCGTTGCTGATCTTTCATCCAGACAACAATAGCGAGATTCATATCGAGGTCGGACGGGCCACGCTGCAAAAGTTGCGCGATTCCATATCTCTCGAATTGCGTCGAGGCTTGAGTCGTCGCGGTCGGCCATCAATACCTTCGGTCGCTTCCCAAAAGGACGAACGGCCGCATGAAATCGCCGCAATCGGCTTTTCACGAGGCGAGCACGCAATCTGAATCCGCAGACTATTGTTCTGCGCGGTCTAAAGACGATTGCACATTCTAAAAAGCGAGGGCCGGATATAACAAAACTATATTGAGGCTTTCGGGCGGATTTTTCCGCATCGGTGGCTTAAACATCACAGCGCATCACGATTCTTTCGACTAAGCTTGAATCAGCACAGACCGATTTTTTGTCGAGGGTGTCATGAAAAAGATTTTGCTCGCAGGAGTTGCTGCGGTCGTGATGATAGTTGGTCCGGCGACGGCAGCCGACCTTGGGGTGGCACCGCTGTACAGAGCGCCGGCAGCCGTTTACAGCTGGACCGGCTGCTATGTCGGCGGAAATGTCGGCGAAGGCTGGTCGCGGCAGAACGCGAACGAGACCGCCATCGATCCAACGATTGGGTTCAACTCGGGCAGCGCAACCGCGAAGACTTCAGGCGTTGTCGGCGGCGTACACGCAGGGTGCAATGTCGAAGGCACCTATGGGCTCTCACGCGGCGTCGTCATCGGCATTGAATCCGATTGGAGCGCCACAA
>CATPCO010000784.1 GCA_955652925.1 uncultured Xanthobacteraceae bacterium
CGTTCAATGGCTAACAATAATGCACGCGCCGGAGCATCGGGAGTGCTCCGGTGCTGCTCAATCGCGCAAGGTGGTGATTGGCAGGTGAAAGGCCTCGGCAAATTCCATCTGTGTCATTCCTAGCCGTTGTCGCAGCACCTTCACACGCGAGACGCGGCGCATCCTTGCGAGTTGCCCCGAGGTAAGCGGCTGTGCGTCGGGATCAGCCAATGCCACCGCCGTGACAGCGTCGTCGGTCATTAGGTCAATGCGCGCCCAATCTGTTTTGTCGGACGGAAGCCTTTTACGCGAGTAGCGGACCACCTTGGAAGTATTTTTCTTGCTCACGTCTCGTTGCCTTGCGAGCACTTATGATGCGACAGACATTTCTTCCGGCTCTACTGTTACGACGAAGAGGACGATTCCTCGATGCACCAAAGGGTCTGGATTCTCTCCTCTTCGTACTCGAATCCATAGTCAAGGATTTCGACCCTTCGGGGATCCTCCAAAGCCCTTGCAGCAGCCGTGAAACTGATTCCATGCTTTGCGAGATTGGCAGACGCTTTGGTCTTATTCCACGTAATCAATGCTACCGGATACCGGTAACTACCGTCAAACCGGGCCAAGACTGGTCCTAGCTTGGATCAACGAGCTCGCACCGCGTTGAGGCCCTCCCCTCCCCTGTTACTTGCCCGACCAGTGAACGAATCGGCGCTCCACCAGGAGAAACAGCAGATTGAGGCCGTAGCCCAGCGCGCCGGCCGCGAAAATCGCCGCATACATGTCGGGCATCGCGAACAATTGCTGGGCTTCGAACACCCGGTGACCGAGCCCGTCGGTCGAGCCGATGAACATCTCGGCGACAACCACAATCACGAGCGCGAGCGACACCCCGTTACGCAAACCCACAAAGGTCTGCGGCAATGATTCGAGCAGCATCACATCGGTGAGCACACGCAGGCGCGACGCTCCCATCACCTTGGCTGCTAGCAGCCGTGTCTTGCGCGCATTCATGACCCCATAGGCGACGTTGAAGAGGATGACGAGCGCCGCGCCGAACGCAGCGACGGAAATCTTGGTCTCGTCGCCGACCCCGAACAGCACCAGCAACAGCGGAAACATGGCCGACGCGGGAGTGGAGCGAAAGAAATCGATCACGAAATCGACCGAGCGGTAGAGCCTCTCGGAAGCGCCAAGAAAGATGCCGAGTGGAATGGCAATCGCCGCGGCGATCAGGATCGCGAGCGTGGTGCGCTCGACCGTGCGCCAGAAATCAAATCCGAGCCGGCCGCCGCTCATGCCTTTCCACAGCGCGCGCAAGGTATCGCTCGGCGACGGCAGCAGGACCTTGTCAACGACCTCATACCAGACCGCGAGATACCACACGATGATCAGACCGATCACGCCCACGATCGGGAGATAAGGATCGAGCCGCGTTTTCATCCCTTGCGGACCTCGCGCTGGAAAATCTCCAGGCAGTGCGCCTTCACGCGAACGAAATCGTGCTCCGACAGTGTGGCATCCGTCCGCGGCCGGGCGGCATCATAGCGCACGTAATCCGCCACCCGTGCGGGCCGGCGCGAGAGCAGCAGGACGCGGTCGGCGAGATAGACCGCCTCTTCGAGATCGTGCGAGACCAGCACGGTGGTGGTACCGGTTTCGACGAAGATTCGTTGCAGCTGATCACGCATGAACAGCGTCATTTCGTAGTCGAGCGCAGAGAATGGCTCATCGAGAAACAAAATTTCCGGCTCGACCACGAGCGCGCGCATGATCGAGACCAGTTGCTGCTGGCCGCCCGAGAGTTCGTAGGGATAGCAGTGGAGATCGATCTTCACGCCGAGATGGGCAACAAGCCGCTCCGCGCGCGCGCGCCGCTCGGGCTTGCCGAGCTTCATCAGCTTGAGCGGGTACTCGACATTGTCGATCGAGCGCAGCCAGGGAAACAATGCCTCGCGGTAATTCTGAAACACGTAGCCGAATTTGGTATCGCGCAGCGGCTTGCCGCCAAAAAGGATTTGACCGGCGTCGCGCGCGATGAGGCCGGCAATCAAGTTGATCAGCGTGCTCTTGCCGCAGCCGTTCGGGCCGAACACCGAGATGAGCTTGCCGCGCGGGATGTCGAGGTCAAAACGATCGTAGACGATGGCATCATTGAAACGCTTGCAGAGACCGCGAACCGTGACATGCGCGGGCGCGCCACCGTCTTTCGCCGCTTTACCGCCCGATACTGCAGCGAGGGACGCGATCTCACCTTCCAGGGTCACCAAGCCGCCGCCTTCTCTCTCAATGCATTCAGAAGACCTGCAGGTATTTCGTGACGTCGATCTTGCGCTCGAGCGTTCCGGTTTGCACGGAGAAATCGATGAACTTCTGAAACTCCGCTTTGTCCTTGTCCGTGAGATCCTTTGCCATGAAATAGCGCACCATCGGCACCGTATCGATCACGTCTTCCGGCGTGAAAGTATTTTTGGCCAGGTACTTGCGGGCCTCCGCCGGATTTTCATTGACGAAGCGCGCGGCTTTCTCCCAGGCGGCGGTGAATCGTTTCGCTGCGTCGGGGCGGCTCTTGATGAACTCGGAGGTGATGGCGCAGCCGGCTGCGAAGGCATTGGCGCCAGGATCACCCAATATGTAGTGCGCGATGACGCCCGCCTCGATCGTGCTTGCAACACCGAGTTTGCGCATGGTGGAAGCATTCGGCTCGAGCGTGTAGCCCGCATCGAACGTGCCCGCGGTCATGGCGTTGACGTGCTGCGCCATGTCAAGTTGGTCGATGCTGTAATCACCTTCCTTGAGCCCGACCGCGGCCAGCACCGCCTTCGCCATGGTGACATTTGCAGGCCCGGGCGCCGACATGATCTTCGCGCCTTTGAGATCCTTGAGCGACGTCGCGTTGTAGCCCTTGCGGACCACGAACTGCTCCATCTGATACGTTTTGTTCTGGCTGTTGATCGAAATGTACATGGCAACACCGGGCTTTTTGATATTGGCGTTCATGCCCTCGATGGTCACCAGAACCGCGGAGGCGTCGATCTGATTGGTGATCATGGCTGCGACGTTGGGCGGGCCGCCGATCAGCCGGATCGTTTCCGTCTCGATATTCTGCTCCTTGAAGAACCCGCGCTCGATCGCGACGAAATAAGGCAGCGTGGAGCTTACGGGAAAGACCCCTACCTTGACCTTGTCCTGCGCTGCCGCCGGTGCCGCCAGCATCATGCAGGCTGCGAATGCCGCGACGATCGACTCGAAACTCTGCTCAAACCGGTTCATCGCGTGTCTCCTGTCCCTTGGGCATTTCTAGCAAATCTCATGCCGAACCCTCACTCGCCGGCATCGATGATGGCAATCACCGGGCCACCGCCGTGCGGCCCCTGGTGCATGGCATCGACCGAAACGAACACGGCGGGATCGCCCAGCGCAGCGGCCGCGACACCTCCCACCGCAGCCTTTGAATGGCGGTGATGATGCACGTCGGAATCATCCAGCATGATCTGCCGCCGCCCGCGCAAGCTGCCGCGGTGATCCGCCTCGCACTTGATGAAGCAGTTCACGACGCGGCCGTTGAGATCGTCTGCACGCGGCCGCTCGGGAAGCTCCAATCCGGCATTGCGGATAGCGTCGTAAATGCCGTCGATATCGAGGGCGTCGCGCATGACCGCATGCCCGATGCGAAAGCGCCCGCCGGCGCCAGCTTTGTTGCCGAGCAGAACGATTTGCGCCTGGGTCAATTCGACGCCCGAGGAGCAGGACGCAACCGAGGAATAGAGATCGAGATCCTTGCAGATTTGCTCCGCGCGCGGCATTGCGAGCTCGCCGAGCGCCACGCCGATGCCAAGCGCCGTGGTGCCGTTCGATACGCCCATCGATTCGTGCACTTCACAGGCCACATCCTGGCCGCGTGAAGCCGCGTCTCGCACCCATTCGATGGTGAGCAGGGGAGTCTTGGTCTGCACATAGTGTACATCTCGGGGCTCATCGATGCCGGCATCGCGCATGGCTGCTTTGACGCCTTCGGCGACCTTCTCCACCATGGCGGGACGGCCGATGTCTTCCGGCAGCAGCTCGGCACTCATGGCGGTGCCGATCGCAAGC
>CATPCO010000785.1 GCA_955652925.1 uncultured Xanthobacteraceae bacterium
GCTCAGCCTGCGCCAGGGCAATGCGCGGGGCAGCAATCGCCGCTCCGGTAAGCGTGGCGATAAAATCGCGTCGCCTCATTCGATCACCTCATCGGCGCGGGCGAGGAGCGCAGCCGGAATGGTGAGGCCGAGCGCCTTTGCGGTCTTCAGGTTGATGACCAGCTCGAATTTGGTAGGTAGCTCTATTGGTATTTCAGACGCTTTGCTGCCTTTTAATAGTTTATTTACGACGGAGCCCGCGCGGCGCCACACGTCATAAATGCTCGTCGAGTAGGACATCAAGCCACCAGCATCAACATATTCTCTTTGCCCATAGATCGCCGGCAATGCTCGATCTCTGGCAAATGCAACAAGCCTGCTCCGCGAAGAAAGCAGTAGCGCGTCGTTGCTGATGAGCAAACCATCGGGTCGAGCCGTCTCGATGGCTGCCAGTGCGGCACCCAACGCTTCTACGTCTATGACCCGGACCGGTATGATCTCGATGCCGATTGTCGCGCCCGCGTCACGCGCCACACGCTCAATCATAGGAGCTGGACGTGGATCGTACAGGAGGGCCGCCCTCTTTAGAGCTGGTGTAACATCTTTGAGTAGCTCGACCCATTTCTCTACCAATTGGTCGCTGGCTGTAATGGCCATGCCGGTGACGTTGCCACCGGGATGAGCTAAGGTTTGCGCAAAACCTAAAGCGACCGGGTCGTTAGTCACTGAAACAATTGGTATCGTTCCGGTGGCAGACCGCGCTGCACGCGTGACGACCGCCCCTGGGGCCAACAAAACGGCTACGTCAAGCCGGACGAGTTCCATTGCTAGTGCGTTCAGGCGCTCGGGATGGCTGTCGGCATAGCGTTTTTCGAGCACGAGGTTACGGCCCTCAACAAGGCCGACATCGGCAAGCCCTTGCCGTACACCATTCAATGTTTGTCCATCGGAACCTTCCGGTCCGACCCAGAGATAGCCAAGGCGTACCCGCTCATTCGATTGCGCGAGCGCCACGTCAAGTGGTGCGACCTGCAGCCATATCGCTGCTACGCCGCCGAGCAGCGCGATAAATTCGCGGCCTTTCACTGCCCAGTGCTCCCATGCTTCCAGGCTAAAGGATAGCACACTCATCTACGGCGAAGGGGACCGCTACGTTGCGCCAGGGTCAAAGGCGGCAGTCCCCCACCCGACGCACTTGCTTTCTCGCGTCCGCAGCACCTCCCATATTCGATCACCTCGTCGGCGAGCAGCTGTATCGTGTTTGGTATGGCGAACCCCAGCGAGTTCGCGGTTTTCTGGTTGATCACCATTTCGAATTTGGTGGGTTGCAAGACTGGAAGATCGGCTGGCTTCGCCCCCGGCCTCCCGCCGATCCGCACCCTCGACGACATCCAGGGGCGCGCACGCTCATTGTTAGGGCAAGAGCATAACCCGGCAGAGGGCGGTGACAAGAATTGACGCGCCCAACCCGGCGCATGATCATTGCGGCGAGCTTCGACGGCCAAGTACCACGCTCGGAAGGCAGGCGGAGGTGATCCGCGACGCCTCCAACCGCCACAGCGTCCGATCGACCGGCGCTTGGGATGTAGTCTACGAAGGACGGATATCCACATGAAGGCCAACCCAGGAGAAAGGGATAAGCCATGGCGCCACAGCAACCCTCATCAGCGCGTGACCAAGTCCGCGACATCGTCCCGGCCCTCGTCGATCTCAGCGAACGGGTGCTGTTCGGGGAAGTATGGGAGCGCCCCGGTCTGTCCAAGCGCGACCGCAGCCTGATCACGTGCGCCACCCTGATAGCGCTCGGCCGCGAGAAGCAACTGGTCGGCCACCTGCAACGTGCGCTCGACAACGGGCTCAAACAAAGCGAACTGAGCGAAGTCATTACCCACCTGGCGTTCTACGCCGGCTGGCCAGCGGCGATGACTGCCGCGCTAGTCGCCAAGCAGGTGTTCGAAGGCCGCTAGCGACGGCCCGCCGAGGGCGCTCGGCGCCATACCGATTGAAGTCGAGCTGGGGCGGGACGCCGCGCACGAAGTGGCCGGAGCACTTGGCAGATGGTCCGCTTACCCTCCAATACTCTCCGTGAAAGCGGACATGCGCGCTCGGCAGCGAAGTGCCAATAAGAGACATCGGCGCTTCAATTTGCGATGCTGGCTAAGCTGCGGCGTCTCCGCTTCCCTTGGTGATATCGCGTATGACGAAATTCCACCGCGTCTTCCCTTCCGGGTCGTGCCAGGAGCTGCCTTATTCTGCAGCAGCGTGTCGAGTAGAGTTCATTGATGAACCTTGTTGATTGCCCGCCGAAGCTTGCGCAAATGCGCCTCGAAGCCCTTTACCGCTACGACCATCACGGACGAATGTTGACCGTGAACGAGTGGGACGGAGGTGCTGCCCCGCGCTTTCATCTGATGAGGACCGCCAGAGCAAGCTTAGGCAGAGTCCGCAGTGACTTACCCGATGACGTTGCCGCACGCTTGGAAGAGTTGTGCGCGAATGAAATCGGTACCTACCAGGGCGAATTACCGGCGCTGCACAACGAGTATCTTGAATTACTTTCATCTACAGGTCC
>CATPCO010000786.1 GCA_955652925.1 uncultured Xanthobacteraceae bacterium
AACATGTCCGAAGCATCTGTGAGCTTGAGGCCGCCGGCGCCCAGGTCCGCGGCAATTCCGGCCGGCATGCCGGCAAGATCGGGAACGGCAACCGCGGCATCGCTCCTGCTGGGCGCAATCATGCGGGCGGCTTCTATCCCCACGCGCGGTGTGTGGCTCACGTCCCCGAGGCGGCTCGTTCGCTCGATCCAGCTTTTGACCCGATAGGTGAGCGCAGCGACCAGCACCGGCGGCCGATCTGCAACAAGTACGAGCAACGCTTCCGACCAGTACGGCACGAAGCCCGTGAGCCAGGAGACGCCCGCTGGGCGCGTGTTGTTGGTATAGAGCAGCAGTGCCTCGAAGCCTCTTCGCCGCATGGCGCCATGCACGCGCGCGAGGCGGGCGTCGAGCACAGCATCGGGTAATTCGACAGTCGAGCGAGCGATCAGGCCGCGGCGCATTTCAGACTTCAAACAATTCGCGCGGCGTGGCGGTCAGAACTTCGGCACCGGTTTCGGTCACCACGACGGCATCGCCGAGCACGAGATAACCCACCTCCGGGTGATAGGTGTTGGGGTGAACGATGAGCGCCATGCCCGGCACGAGCGGCGTGTCCACATCCTCCAGGAGGTGCGGTTTCGAATCGCAAAACAGGCCAAGGCCGTGCCCCCGCACGCGTGTCCATTTGCTGCTGGTATACTCGCCGAGCCCATATTTGCGGAACACATCGTTCTCGGCGCGCGCGACATCGGCGGCGTTCGCTCCTGGCCGCACCGCAGCAATGCCCGCTTCCAACGCCTCGCGGAAGATCGCGAACGCGTGGCGCTGCGCATCGCTGGCGTTGCCGACAACGAGCGTGCGGCAGATCTGCACGAAATAACCTTCAATCGCAGGCGTGAGCTCCGTCGTCACCAGATCGCCGCTCGCGATGGCGCGCTCGGAGGGGGGCGTCATGCCAAGCACATCCTTTCCGCCGGAGCCGAGGATCATGAAATTGTCAGGACAGCCGCGGCTGCGCAGGTAGTGCTCGATCGCCGCGACGAGCTCGAACTGTCGCATCCCCGGACGCACCGCCGCGCGGAATGCCCCATAGGCATCGTCCGCAAGCCGCGCCGCGCGCCGCAGCACTGCAATTTCCGCCGGCAGCTTGTGCATGAGCAACCGGTCAACGAGAGCCGTGCCATCATCACAAGCGAGCTCTTGCGCGAGCCCATTCGGGAGGAAACGAAGCGGCGCCGCGGCAACGCGATGATTGCCTGCGCGAGAAAGCCCTGCCGTGACGGCGCGCGCGATGTCACGGCTGAAATGAACCTCGATGTCATGTGTTTCGGTTTCGGCGCGCTCCGCTTCCGTCGCACTGTCGAGAAAAAGCTCAGCCGATCCATCGGACGAAACAATCGCTACCCCGTGGCCTTCGAGAATGCCGAAGTCGGCGCCGTAGCGCAGATAATCGCCTTGCCAGGCATTGCCGTAGAGCACCATGTGCTCGATCCCGCCATCCGCCATGGCGGCGAGCAGCCGTTGCCGGCGTGCGAGCGCCAAGGTCATGGCTTTGCCTCCGCAGCCCGGATGGGCGGCTGCGTTTTGCAGCGGCGAAATCCGCGGCTTCTCCCGCATGTCGGCGCCGGTTGGCGCTTCGCACCGGCCCACTGGCTCATACCGGCTACAAATTCGTCATTGGCACTGCGCTTGAAATAGCGCAGCCCAAGACGCAAGATTTCGGCTGGAAGGCTCATTGCCGCCGCATCATCGATTGTGCGTGCGCTCCATGCAGGAAACCCGAGGGATGATCCATCAAAGCAACTTTGCCGGCAACATCGGCTACGACGACCTGCGCGAATGGCTTGCGGCTGCCGAGCGGCTGGGCGAGGTCCGCGCCGTCAAGGGGGCAAATTGCGAAGAGGATATCGGGCTCGCTGCCGAAGCAGTCTTGCGCGCGGAGCATGGTCCCTGCGTGGTGTTCGAGGATATCCCGGGCTGCCCCAAGGGATTTCGTCTGCTCATGAACATGTTCGCCGGCACTCGCCGCAACATGACGCTCGGCTTCCCCGATCATCTCACCAAATGGGAGCTCAGCGACGCCTATCGGGAAGCCTACCTCAAGGAACAGCGAGTGATCCCGCATGTGGTGGTGGAGGACGGCCCTGTCCTGCAAAACATCATGCTGGGGGACGACGTCGATGTGACCATTTTCCCCGCGCCCAAATGGCACGAAAAAGACGGCGGCCGCTATATCGGAACGGGGACCTACAGCATCACGCGCGACCCCGAGGAAGGCTGGCTCAATGCAGGCGCCTATCGCGCCCAGGTGCATGACAAGAAGACCGTGGGCATTGTGATGGCGGCAGGCCATCATGGCCGCATTCATCGGGACAAGTCATTCAAGCGCAACGAGCCCTTGCCCGTCGTCATGGTGCTCGGCGGCGATCCGCTCGCCTTCTTCTTCGGCGGGTTGGAGGCGCCCTACGGCGTGTTCGAGCTCGATCTGGTGGGCGGCCTGCGCGGGCGTCCGGTGAAGATGGTGCGGGGCAAGGTGACGGGGCTGCCTTTCCCTGCCAATGCGGAAATCGTGCTCGAAGGCTATGTGCCGCCCGATCGAACTCACCCGGAAGGCCCGTTCGGCGAATGGACCGGGCATTATGCAGGGGGCGTGCGTCCGATTCCCGTCCTCGACATCAAGGCGATCTATTATCGCAATGATCCCATTGTGCTCGGCGTGCCTCCCATGGGCGGGGGCCCCGACGAGATGGCGCGCTATCGCGCGGTCATGCGCTCGGCGACCATCAAACAGAACATGGCCAATGCCGGAGTTCCCGGCGTCGAGGCCGTGTGGTGCCATGAAGTCGGCGG
>CATPCO010000787.1 GCA_955652925.1 uncultured Xanthobacteraceae bacterium
ACCCCAGCAGCAAGGCCTCGGGGCGGCCAGAAACGGCGTTGCGGCTAGCGCTTATGCTCGTGCGCGGTCGCGGAATGCGATTGCGACAAGGTTCGACGATCAACACCCGACCGCCGGTCGCTGTTCGAGCGCCGTTCACCGACGGCGCGTCGCTCATCCTCCGACCGTTTGTCGACACCGCTGCGCCGATCGTCTTTCGAACGTCGCCCGACGCCCAAGCGTCTTTCAAGCTCACCCATGGCTGCATCTCCGGGTACCCATCCCGGATAACAGGCCTGTATGAACGGAGCGTAAAATTCGCGCAGCCTGTGCTCTTAAGGCGCAGCCTGTGCTTTTAAGGTAAAGCGGACCGGCATAATTCCACGCCGATCCGCTGTAAAATCTTCACCTCAACCGTCCCAGGCCTGCACCACGGTTTGTCTGCTGATCTTGCCGTCGGCAAGATCGAGGGTTGCGGCGCAGAAAACGCGAATGCCGTCCGGATAGGCGCAGGCTTGCGTGAATGCGAGCCGATCGCCTTGCGCCAGGCCAAACTCGACTTCGTGGCTCATGGCACGGCTGCAGACGTCGTCATAATAGGCGGCAATGGACGCCTTGCCCCTGAGCTCACGCGGTCTGCTCGGCGGGTTGTTGCAGTCGATAATCCGAACGACGGCATCATCGGCATACCAATCCGATAGTGTGCCGGCGTCACGGCCCTCGATGGCGCGTTTTAGATTGGCAACTGTAATGGGCGCCGTTTGCATGATCTCCTCCACATTGGCGCAAGCAGGATCGCCGCGATGGGGCCTGCTACCGCGCGGACTTGCCGACGGTCTTGGCCTTCTCGGCCGCCATCCGCAGTACCGTGTCGGTCTCCTGCTTGAACGCGGCGAGGTCGATCTGCATGCCGTTGAGCACCGTGCTCCAGTGGCGCGAGATCGCCGCCATGGCCACGGCCTCGCGCACCTCCTCGTCGGTCGCGCCGTTCGCCTTGGCGGCAGCGGTGTGGAAATAGATGCAATAGAGGCACGGGATCTGCGCTGACACGGCGAGTCCGATCAGCTCCTTGGTCTTGCCGTCGAGCTTCGTTTTTGGGTTGAGCTGGACCGATTTGAACTCCGCCCAGGCGCCGGCAATCCCGGATTCCGGAAACTGCTTGAAGAAGCCCGGCACCAAACCGAGCGTCTGTTCGATATCGCGGTAGGCCGCCTGCGCGGAGGCGTCCTGTGCGCCGGCAATTTGAGCGGGCGTGGTGATCGCGCAGACTGCGGCACTGACAGCAAGGCTAACGAGAAGTGCAGTGGTTTTGCGCATGTCATTCTCCATCGAGTGATCTCCCCGATAGTGCGATGACTAGCGCGAGCGATGCGGCTCCCGCTTCGCCCGCCCGGCCCATGCCTGCCATGGCCCGTTCGGGCCATGCACGCGGTGGCTGGTCTCAATGGCTTGCTTGCCGGCCGGCTATGGCCGCGGCCGCGGCGCGATTGGGGAGATCCAGTTTGAGCAGAATATTGGCGACGTGGCGCTTGACCGTGTGCTCGCTGATCGACAGCCGCCTGGCGATGGCCGCATTGCTCAGGCCATCGGCTACAAACACAATGACTTCACGCTCGCGCGCACTCAGAAGATCGAGGTTCGGCGCGGAACGCCCCGCTCCGGCTTGCTGCGCCGCGTACGGTTGCGGACGGTGATGGTCGCCGACAGCGAGGAGGCGCAGCCTGGATTCGAATCCCTCGATCGATTCAGTCCCGTGCTCGGCGAAGTTGAGCCCGGAGCCCGCGACGAGATCGGCAACAACGCCCGAGGCGAGGACCTCGCCGGCTTGCGCCCGCGCGCAGATGCCCTCCGCGCAATCAATCGCAAGCCCGGCGACGCCGGCGTCGCCGAGCTCGATCTCGCCGGTGTGTACGCCGCAGGCGACGCCAAGGTCGAGCCTGCCCGCTGCGTCGGTTAGCGCGAGCGCGCAGCGAAGCGCTCGCGCCGGTCCGTCGAACCGCGCGCCGAGTTTCTCGGTGCTCGATCCGATCGACTGCCCGCCGTAACGGGCGATGCATTCCTTCGCCGCTGCATGCAATCGGGCAAGCAGCTCACGCCAGGCTCGATCAGCGCGCCGCGCTGCCTGCCGCGAAGGCGCAACCAGACGCGCGACGAGAACGGTGGCCAACACCCTGTCATGCACGGTGACCGGACGGGTGCCGGTCAGAAACTCTTCGATTTCATCGACAACTTGATCGACATCGCCGGTCCAGATCGGATGATCGCGTCCGCCGAGCTCGACGAAACGAGCGTCGGGAATCCTCTCCACCAGGTAGCGTCCTCCGGCGAATTTTACGCGCGCATCATCCCTGCGATGGAGGACAAGGGTCGGAACGCGGATGCTCGGGAGCACCTGGCGGACGTCGATCTCGGCATTCATGCGGGCGAGCGCCACGGCCGCGGTCGGGCTTGCCGAGAGGCGTTCAAATCTCGCCCACCATTCCCGGAAGCGCTCATCCTGCAGCCGGCCGGGCGCAAAGCTCGCGAGACTTGCGCCGCTGCCCCACGAACTCTCCGCGCCGCGCATGAATTCAGAGAGCCGCTCACGCCCCATGACCCAGGTGTGGAAATGCGCGTAGGCGCCATAAAGAATCAGGGCGCGCACGCGCTGCGGATAGGTGGCGGCGAACAGGATGGACATCGGCCCGCCCTCGGAAGCACCGAGCAGCACCGCGCGCGTGCTGCCTGCGGCGTCCATCACGGCACGCACGTCGTCCATTCGGGTTTCCAGGGTGGGCAGGTGGTGTGTATCGACCCGGTCGCTCAGCCCCGTGCCGCGCTTGTCGAGCAGAATGAGCCGGGTAAACGCGCCAAGCCGGCGCAGAAGATGCTCGTAGCCGGAATCTTCCCAATGCACCTCCAGGTTGGAGATGAAGCCCGGCACGAAAACAAGATCGATCGGACCGTTACCGACGACCTGATAGGCGATACGCACCTCGCCGCTGCTGGCGTAACGCGTCTGCGGGACTGTCACGGCCATGCACCTGTGCGTTTGCACTCGATGAGCGCAACACTATCACTTTGTCCTGCTCGATCGAGGTTGGGATCACGGCTGCACGCAATTTGCCTTGATGGCGTAGTTGCCTTTGCCGATGGTTCCGGCCTGCGCCACGGACTTCGCCGCCGCGTGGCAGTTGCCCTGCGTGCTGAATTGCAACGTGGTCACTGAGGAGCTCGCTCCCCCATCCGTGCCGGTTACCAACGTCACGATAATCAACAACCACATGTAATACTCCCCGCGTACTCAGGGCCGCATCACGGCTACTTTATCGCGATCTTGGGACGAGTTTCCATCCCTGCGACGCAGCGCAACTCAATGATTCACGGTGGTGCCAGACGACGGATACACCTCCCCCTGAAAGGGGACAGGGCAATCCCATATGACAAGCGTTTCGTAAACCCCGGACGGGAAGCACATCGCGGTCGCGAAGCTTGTAGGGGCGGGTTTTAAACCCGCCCTTGTGCCACAGGCTCGCTGCGAGAGAATTGCCGTCATCAACTGCGCAATCGAAGTTCGTACGGCTAAGCTCGGATCAACCTCATACACCGTGAATGCCGAACGAGGGCGGGTTTGAAACCCGCTACCAGCGTAGTGCCGCTTTGCGGCCTCGGTTTGGGGGTCGTGCCTCAAGCGCGATTGTAGTAGCCCCCACCCGGCGCGCTGCGCGCGCCACCCTCCCCCGCAAGCGGGGGGAGGGATCATAGCCCCGCGAGCTCGTAGCGCGAGAAGTCGTATCCTTCCTTGACGACGAGCTCGAGGAGAAAAGGGGCGCCCGTTTGCGTGACGCTCACGGCCTGCTTGATTGCCGGCACAATATCGCCGGGCTTCTCCACCCGCAGCGCCGCGACATTGAGCCCTTCGGCCACCTTGCTGTAATTCCCGCTCACCGTCAGCG
>CATPCO010000788.1 GCA_955652925.1 uncultured Xanthobacteraceae bacterium
GTCTGGCCCAGCAAACGGAGCTGCCGCATTACGACATGGCGCTGACGCGAGCAGCACGCGCGCGCTTGCGCGATCCGTAGGGCGGGTTAGCGGCCGAAATTGGCGCTTGCCGATTTCGGCCGCGTAACCCGCCGACGAGACCATCGGGTTCATAGGGCGAGTTGGCGGCGGATTACGCGCCATGCCTTCGGCGGATCAGCCCTAATCCGCCCTACGACGCTCAGCCCGCACGCTGGCCTTCCACCTTTTCCGCAGCGAGAGGTCGGATCGCGCGCGCTTGCGCGATCCGGGTGAGGGCTTGTGACGGCGATCACAGCAATCGGTGTGATCAGATGCCATGGCTCGGCGCTGGCAATCTGTGCCAGCAACAAAGCTGAGAGGAGGAGTTCCATGGCTGTGCGTCTATTCGTGATTGGCATCATCTGCATCTGCATGAGCGCAAGTTCAGCCTGGTCGGCCCCGAAAACCGTCGGTGGCAGCAACGCTACAGCGACGCCGCAGGCGAAAAAGCTGTCGCCCAAAGGAGGGGCGGCATGCTTCAAAGCCTGCATGCACGGGGTGAGCGGCGTGGGCTGGGGCAATTTCTGCGATGCTGCCTGCTTCGGCAGTTGATCGAAGCACAACGACGCCGATGGTCGAAGCACCGATCGCGCTTCGGCGCCCGCGCGATATGGAGCAGCTCCCGGAGGGAGAGGTCGGCCGCGAAGCGGCCGGGTGAGGGATTGACCTTTGCTTGTAACCCCCCGCACCCCTTAACGTGGGCGCTACAGCGCTAAGACTCGGGTCGCGCGTATCGCCTGTGATGATGTCGGCCGTGCCGCCGCAGGCCCCAGGAACTGGCAATAGCGGGGCCCGCGCTGTAACCGACGACGGCGCCCGCGACCGCTCCGACGGGTCCGAGCACCACCGCGCCCGACAAGGCACCCAATGCGGCATCGCCGGCACGCTCCTGAGCAATGGCCCCCAGCGGGGTGAGCGCGGTTGCCATCACGAGAGTGACAAAGATCTTTTTCATGCGGCCCCCTTTGCAAGCTATGCAGCTTAAAGCAAATGCTTCAATTGCGGCGGTACTGCGATGCCCGACGCGCACCGCGCATTAGGCTTAACGCTTGAGGCAATGCGAAATCGGTGGTCGACGCGTGGGTATCGTTTTTTGCGCCTCTGGCCGTGGCAATCTGAAACCATCGTCGCCGTCAGCCCCGTCTTTCGGCTTACGAGCGCACTCAAACGTAGGGCGCAGCGCGCAGGGCAGCTAAATTTAACTCCTTGATAAGTAGGTTCAGTAATACCGCTTAAAGATTTGGTAAGTAGGTTCGGCAGCCTCACTCGGCCTGTTGTTGGAGTGAGCATGCTGTCTGAGATCGAAATGCCTCCTTTGGGTCGGTCGTCAGGTCCGGAAATTTCGACTGCGCGGGGCGCTCAACGGCTGGAGGCCTGAGCATGCGTATTTTGATCGTCGACGACGACCGCGATCATGCGGAGAGCATTGCCGACGTGCTTGTGGCGCGTCAGTGCGAGGTCGATCTGGCTGGCAGCGGCGAGGAGTGCGTAGCCAAGTTTCGCGAGATGCCCTTCGAACTGGTGTTCATGGACATCAAGCTGCCCGGCATGAACGGCGTGGAGGCTCTGTTCGAATGCAAAAAGATACAACCCCAGGCCAAGATCATGCTGATGACCGGATTTAGCCTTGAACAACTCGTGGCGCGCGGGCTCACCGGCGGTGCGCTGGGTATTTTGCGGAAGCCGTTTTTGATGAAGGAAATTTTCGACGTCCTGACGCAGCTGGCCGACTCGGCTGCGCCCGCGCAGGCTGGACCAGCGTCGACAGCGAGGAAACCGCTCCCTCTGCATTGAGGCATCAGTCCTTCGCAGGGCGGGATTAGTTTAGCGGCCCAAATCGGCGCTTGCCGATTTCGGCCGCCCTACGGCGCCGCGACGCGGCTACTCCAAGCCATCCGCCCCGTGCCGATCACCGCGCCACGGCAACCATCAGTACCCCCGTCTCACGCAGCCATCTGCTGGCTTGCTGCGAGCGGCAGACGGATGATGACGCGAGTACCCTTTGACGGCTCGCTCGCAATTTCGATGCTGCCCCGGTGCTGACTGACAATCTGCTTGACGATCGGTAGACCGAGCCCGGTCCCGAAGCTCTTGGTGCTAAACAGAGGTTCGAACACCCGAGGGAGCACATTCTGCGCAATTCCGGGCTCGTTATCCTCCACCACGACTTCGCAACCATCTCCCACCCGGGTGCTCAAGGTGATCTGCCGCTCCTTGAGCTCCTCTCCAGCCTCGGCAAAGGCTTGCACGGAGTTTTCGATCAGATTGACCAACGCGCGGCGCATCTGCTCGACGTCGATCGAAACATGGCAGTTCGGCGCATTGAACTTGCGCAGCAGCCGAACTCCCTGCGGGATTGGCTGCTCATCGAGCATGTCATTGAGCCAGCCGTCGATCGCTACTTGCGTGCACTTGATGTCACGGCTGCGCGTGTAGTCCAACAGGACGGAAATGATCCGGTCGCAGCGCTCGATGTTGCGCTCGACCCGTGACATCGGCCGTTCGAGCTCGA
>CATPCO010000789.1 GCA_955652925.1 uncultured Xanthobacteraceae bacterium
GAACATCACCGGCTTCATGGTGGGACGCAAATATGAAGCGGGCGGCATCGCCAAGGACGGCGCTAAGATGGTGACGGCGGTCGCGACCACGAGCGTGCCGAAATACACCGTGATCATCGGCGGCAGTTACGGTGCGGGCAATTACGGCATGTGCGGCCGCGCCTACGCCCCGCGCTTTCTCTGGATGTGGCCGAATGCGCGCATCTCGGTGATGGGCGGCGAGCAGGCGGCAACGGTGCTCGGCTTGCTGCGCCAGGAGGCGACCGAAGCCAAAGGAGGGACCTGGACCGCGCAGGATGATGCGGCGTTCAAGGCGCCCATTCGCGAGCAATACGAGATGCAGGGGCATCCCTACTATGCCACCGCGCGGCTGTGGGACGACGGCATCATTGATCCCGCCGATACGCGCATGGTGCTCGCGCTCGCGCTCTCTGCCGGTCTCAACGCGCCCGCGCCTGAGCCGACCCGCTTCGGCATTTTCCGGATGTGATGGCCGTCCGGCGGTTCGACAAGCTCCTGATCGCCAACCGCGGCGAGATCGCCTGCCGCATCATGCGCACGGCAAAGCGCATGGGGCTTTCCTCCGTTGCGGTGTTTTCGGACGCGGACCGCGACGCCATGCATGCGGTACTCGCGGACGAGGCTATCCGCATAGGGCCGCCGCCGCCCAAAGAGAGCTATCTCAACATCGAAGCCGTTCTCGATGCCGCGGGCAAGAGCGGCGCGGGTGCCATTCATCCGGGCTATGGATTTCTTTCCGAGAATGCGGACTTTGCCCAGGCCTGCGCCGATGCAGGCCTCCTTTTCGTCGGTCCGTCGGCGGACACCATCCGCCTGATGGGATCGAAATCGGCAGCGAAGGCGCTGATGCAAGCCGCCGGCATTCCGATTGTGCCGGGTTATCACGAGCGCGCTCAGGATTTGGCCACGCTGCGGGAAGCGGCCGAGCGCATCGGCTATCCCGTTCTGATCAAGGCTTCTGCCGGCGGGGGCGGCAGGGGAATGCGCCTCGTCAACAACGGCGGCGAATTTACCGAAGCGCTCGCAAGCGCCAGGCGTGAAGCGATGGCGGCATTCGACGATGATCAGGTGCTGATCGAAAAATATCTCGCAAGGCCCCGCCACATCGTAGTCCAGGTGTTCGGCGACAATCACGGCAATATGGTCTCGCTGTTTGAGCGCGAATGCAGCTTGCAGCGCCGGCACCAAAAGGTGGTGGAGGAAGCGCTGTCCGTTGCGGTCACGCCGGCGCGGCGCGCCGAAATGTCGGCGACGGCACGCGCCGCGGCACAAGCCGTGAACTATCTCGGTGCCGGCACGGTCGAGTTCATTGCCGATGCCAGCGGCTTTTATTTCATTGAAATGAACACGCGGCTCCAGGTCGAGCATCCCGTTACCGAGATGATCACCGGGCTTGATCTCGTGGAGTGGCAACTGCGCGTTGCGTCCGGCGAGGCGCTGCCGCTCAAGCAGCAGGAAGCGCGGGCGAACGGCCACGCGATCGAGGCGCGCATCTATGCGGAAGACGCGGACAAGGGCTTTCTGCCGTCAACCGGCGTCATCAGGCACTGGCGCGAGCCAGCGGGCGAGGGCATTCGCGTGGATACCGGCTTCCGCTGCGGCGACGCAGTCACTCCTTATTATGACGCGCTCCTGGCGAAGCTCATCGTATGGGCGCCCGACCGGCCGCAGGCAATCGAGCGAATGGTGCACGCACTGCATGGGTTCAAGATCGCGGGGGTGACGACCAATCTTCGTTTTCTGCAAGTGCTGCTCGATCACCCGCAGGTCGCGCGCGGCGATATCGACGTCGGCTTTATCGAGCGCGAAATCTCCGCCTTGACCGCGCAGGCGGCTCCAATGCGCGCCATCGACATGGCCGCCGCGTGCGCCGCCGTCATTTTGCACGAGCAGGAGGAACAAGGCGCACAGCGCGACGATTCGCCGTGGAACCGCACGGACGGCTGGACCTTGGCCGGCCGGCGCTCACGCCGCCTGAGTTTCCGGGAGGACACGCATCGCTATGATGCAATCCTTTGGTATGGCCGGGACGGTTTGAGCATGGAATTCGAGGAGATCACTGCGCCTCTGCGGTGGAGTGAACGCGAGCCGCAATCCTTCGATGTGATCCTCGGCGATGCGAGCGAACGCGCAACTGCCACCTGGTCCGGGCGCGATCTCGACCTCGTTACGCCGCATGGCCGTTTCGCCCTCGCCTGGCTTGATCCATTCGCCGCTGACATGCAGGAAGCGGCTGCCGGAAGCCGCATTGTCGCGCCGATGCCCGGAACGGTGACGCGAATCCTGGCCCAGCCGGGGACGGATTTGCCGCGCGGTGCGCCGCTTCTTGTGCTCGAGGCAATGAAGATGGAGCACACGCTGCGAGCGCCCGCTGATGGGCGCCTCACCGCGCTCAAATGCGCCGTGGGCGATTTCGTGCAGGAAGGCGCCGAGCTCGCCGAGTTCGAGCCGGCGGATACCTCCCCCTAATCGCTTAGAGACGCCGGAGACAACCAGAGGACTCGTAGCCCGGATTGAGCGCCAGCGAAATCCGGGTCAGCCCTGCCCGCTCTGCAAATCCGCCCCGGGGTTTCGCCACGCTCAGGGCAACCCATTGCGCTGCTGTGAACTATGGTTTACATTGTGCTATGACCGAAGTGCGCCGGACGTCGGAATTCGATGACTGGTTGCACCGGCTGCGCGATGAAATAGCCAAGGCGCGCATTGCTTCCCGGATACAGCGTATGGCTTTTGGCAATCCGGGAGATTGCAAGAGACTTGGCGGCGGATTGATGGAAATGCGAGAGGACTACGGCCCCGGTTACCGCATTTATTTCACCCGGCGGGGGCCGGATGTTGTGATCCTGCTTTGCGGCGGGGACAAGCGCCGGCAACAGCGGAACATAGAGCGAGCGCGAGAAC
>CATPCO010000790.1 GCA_955652925.1 uncultured Xanthobacteraceae bacterium
CCTTTCTCTCGGGTCCATGGAGCCCCTGCCCACCACCGCGATCTGGCCACTCAACCGCCAAACCCACAATCGTACAGAGGTTGATGCAGCTCACTCAGTAGTTTTCGCGAGACCTACTCGAGTTTGGGGTCCCTCATACTTTGGTTGGGGTTACCTGCATCACTCGAAGCACGGGTGAGCCCCGGACGGCAGCCGGCCCGTTCATCTGGGCGCAGGCGATGCTTGCAATGGATTGCGTGGCTTTGGCGAGTCTCTTCCGTAAAGCGCTGGAAGTTGACGTGCCGAAATCATAACCGGATGCAAACCTTAGTATGATTCCCGGAGATGGTTTGCGCACCAATTTAGGTGGGTGGAAGTGTGTGCAACCAAATCGCGCTCTCTTCCACACCCGCAAAAGGATTGGTCGTTTTGCCTGAAGTGACGACGATGATTGCGATTGTTGAAGATGATGCATCCGTTCGGGCGGCAACCCAGAGCCTCGTTCGGTCGCTGGGATTCGCTGCTTGCAGCTTTTCAGACGCCGAGGAGTTCTTGCGATCCCCGTGCACTACCAAGGCGTCGTGCTTGATTGCCGACGTTCAGATGCCGGGCATGAGTGGCATCGACCTGCAGAGGGTCCTTTGCGCTCGAGGTTGTGATACGCCCATTATCTTCATCACCGCATTTTCTAACGAGGCTGTTCGCGCGCAAGCCATCAAGGCGGGCGCCGTTTCCTTCCTTGACAAGCCCGTCGACGTTCAAACCCTGATCGAATCACTCGATCAGGCGCTCAACAGGCGCAAGTAGCATCGGCGCGCCGGACAGCGGTGATTGCTAGCCGGCTTGCCCAAGGCGCCGCGTTAGGCAGAGGCTTTCAGTCTAAACCCACGTATAGGTCTGTCGAACCGAACATCGGATGCCGAGCAACCTATGTCCGATAGCGCCTTCGGCCATCTTATCCTACGTGGTGGCAGAGCCCGAGTGCTCACGAAATGGGTGAAGCCTTCGGATCGATTTCTGCGAGCATCAAAGGTGAAATCCATGTTGATGAATTCACAGCTCAAGCATGCTGCACCTCATTTGAAGGGCAGAACAATACGAATTTTGATGTGCGCGAGCGCGGCGCTTTTCTTTTATAGCTCAGCGCATGCTCAAATGAGTGGCAGTGCACCGTCACCGCTTGGGATTACTTCCCCGCTCGGCATCGGCCCGGCCGCGCCGGTGCCGCGCACCGGAATCCCGCTCGGCACAACAGAGCTCGGATCGATCGGGGTCAGTCCGGCCACGTCGGGCACATCCCCTTCCATCCCGTCCACCACCAGCAGCATTGCCACCTGTATCGGTGTCAATTCGGTCGCGGGCAATTTGAGCGGTGGAATGAATGGTGTTCCAAGCACCGGGGCCGGTTCGCTCTTCGACGGCGGTGGCATCGTTACGGGAACGCCGTCCGGCACCTGCGCGAGCATTGGCACGACTGCTGGCAGCCCCGCCGCATCGGCATCATCGCCGACAGGAACTGCACCCGGGCGCATCGGAATCCCCATGGGCTCAACCGAGCTGGGCGTGGGAGGTGTCAGCCCGATGGGCCAGGCACCCACGCCAAATCCCATGGTGCCTGCACTAACCCTCACTCCTTTGCTGCCCAACCCGAGCACCGGGACGTCGTCGTCGATGACGCCGACTGTACCGTGAGCGGATGCGCTGCTCACATGCGTGATCCTCCTTCAGCTCCACGGACCGCATGCAAATAAGGAACAGACAATGCAAAGGCCCTCGCTGCGAAGAATCGGTATCGCCGGTGGTTTTCTGATTGCGGTGTTCGCGGCCGGTGGAATCTTCCTCGCTGCCCACGGGATGAAACGGCCCGTTCCGGCTGCAGTGACGCCGCCGGCGGTACCCGTCGTCGCCGGAACCGTAGTTCAGCACGATGTGCCGATCTATCTGCGCGGTGTGGGCACCGTGATCGCCTACAACACCGTCATCGTGCGCAGCCAGATCCAGGGGCAGATCGTGAGCATCAACTTTACGGAAGGGCAGACGGTACACGTGGGTGATCTGCTCGCCCAGATCGATCCGCGTCCTTATCAAGCCCAGATCGAGCAGATGACCGCCACGCGTGATCGCGACGAGGCCCAGCTCAAGAACGCGCAGGCAAACCTCACGCGTTACACCGACCTCGGAAACAAAGGTTGGGCAACGCCGCAACTGGTAGAGACGCAAACGGCGCAAGTTGCGCAGTTGCAGAGCGCCATCAAAGCCGACGAGGCGCTCATCGACGCGGCGAAGGTGCAGCTCAGCTATACGAATTTGACCTCACCGATCGATGGAGTGGTGGGCATACGACAGATCGATATCGGTAACATCATTCATCCTACGGACCCGAATGGGCTCGTGGTGGTTACTCAGATTCAGCCGATCTCGCTGATATTCACTCTTCCGGAGACGGACTTGCCGCAAATTCAGGAGCAAGAGCAGAACAGCAAGTCACCACTCAAGATCATCGCTTACAGCCAGGACAATACGATCAAGCTCGAGGAAGGCGAGCTTGGCCTCGTCAACAACGAAATCCTGCAAACCACGGGTTCGATCCAGCTCAAGGCAAGCTTTGCGAATAAGACACACCGGCTATGGCCGGGCGAGCTCGTCAATGCTTGGTTGCTGCTCGATACCCGCCATAACGGATTGACGGTACCGGCGCCGGCCGTGCAGCAAGGGTCGCAGGGCGCCTATGTCTACGTGATCGGCTCTGACAGCGCGGTCGAAGTGCGGCCGGTCAAGGTCGCGCAGATCAGCGACGGTAAAGCCCTCATCGATTCGGGTCTCACGGCGAATGAGCAAGTGGTGCTCGACGGCCAATACAAGCTGCAACCCGGCGCGCACGTCACCGTCCTGACGGGCAAAGCCGCCGAAGAGTTCGCCGCGCAGAGCGCACAACAGACGCCCATCCCATGAACATTTCCTCCCCGTTCATCGCGCGACCGGTCGCCACCGCGCTCTTGATGGTTGGCCTGCTTCTGGGCGGACTTGTCGCCTATCCGCTGCTCCCCGTCGCGTCCTTGCCGAACGTGAACTACCCAACGCTTCAGGTCACGGCGCAGCTGCCGGGCGCCGATCCGGAAACAATGGCCTCTTCCGTGGCAACGCCGCTGGAGTTCCAATTCGGCCAGATCCCTGGTCTCACTCAGATGACCTCGTCAAGCGCGCTCGGCTACACGCAGATCACGCTGCAGTTTGACCTCAGCCGTGCAATCGATGGATGCGTCTCCGATACGCTTGGCGCGATCAACGCGGCAAGTTCGTATCTGCCCGCCAACATGCCCTATCCGCCGTCGATCCGAAAAGTGAATCCGGCGGA
>CATPCO010000791.1 GCA_955652925.1 uncultured Xanthobacteraceae bacterium
GGTAAAAGGCCACGCCCATGACAATACGCACGGCGTGATTCTGCAACTCCTGCAGCATACGTTGCTCCTGGTATGCAACCGATGATATTGGCGATCTGTTAATCTCCTGTTACGCCACCGCATAAAAAGCCGCCGCCTGACATAAGCTGGTGCGAAGCTTACGCCAGCTTGAACTGCCTGAAACCGTTGGCGCAACACCGGGGCACAATGAAAGCAACCTCCAGCTAAGAGAGCTCGCGTATCAGGACGCGCTGACGGGAATCCCAAACCGGCGTGCCTTCAACGCGCAACTTGCCGCCGCATGGGATCTCGCCCGCGCGTTGGCCGAGCCAGTCGCGGTTCTGATCATCGACGTCGATTATTTCAAGCGGTTCAACGATCGCTATGGTCATGTTCAAGGCGATGACTGCTTGAAGAAGATCAGTGAGCTCCTAATCGGGGCAACGCGATCTCAGGCGACACGTGGGCGACGCCGCCGTCCTTTCGAAAGTATGCCACGCGCGCATCTGATTTCACGGCGCGGTATGGTGGGGAAGAATTTGCAGTTCTCTTGCGACGAGCCGATCTCGAGACCGCTTGCAAAGTGGCCGAGCGCCTGCGCGAGCGGATAGAAAAGCTCAAGATTACGCATGAGAATTCGCCCCGCCATCAGCGTCGGCGCGGCTTCAGCCGTGCCCGCCGCAGGCGAGAGCGCGCAGGAGCTTCTCCAGTGGGCGGATGATGCGCTCTACGAGGCCAAGCGACGTGGGCGCAACACGGTAGTGGCGAATTCCCAGGCGCTGTGGGCCGAGGCGTCATAGCGATCCGGCGCGGTACCTGCGGGGGTACTGCGCCAAAACCCGTCACTTGAGGCGAAAAAAGGGCCGGCGCAAGCCGGCCCCTTGAGCATGATCTCGGATCAGCCCTTGGTCACGACCGGAGGCGCTTTGCCCTTGCCCATTCCGGCGCAGCCCGACACGCTCACCGCCACTATCGTGGCAATCAGCGCAAACAGAAGCTTTTTCATAGCAACCCCCTCTGTTACTCGCCTTGGTAGTAGAGGGGCATTGCACCACGATCCTTGCGGCTGCTCTAGTGTTGAAAAGCCACAGCGCGTCTCAAAGTGGGATTAGTCCCCGCCCCGCAGTCAAGCCGCGCGCTGCGAGGCTTGCAGAAACCGCTGCACCAAACGCGGGGGCAGCCATTTGCCCATGGTTGCAACGAGCGAATTTGAGAGTTTCGGGACCACTAGCCGTTGTCCGGTTTTGAAGCCCAGCCACGCGCTCACGGCAGTGTCGGTTGCACTCGACTGCGGCAGCAAAGCGAGGCCTTGCCTGCCCGCCCAGTGCTCAAAGGATTCCGTAATCATGCCCGCCGCCACACAGGTGACGGTTACGCCGGTACCCGCAAGCTCGCGTGCAAGCGCAGCCGAAAACGCGTTCACGTAAGCTTTTGACGCGTAGTAGACAGCGAGCTCAGGGCAGACCGGAAAAGGGGCGATCGAGCCCACGTTGAGAACGCCGCCGCGCTTGCGCGCGACCATTGCGGGGACGAAGCCGAGGGTGAGCTGTGTGAGCGCACGAACGTTGAGATTGACGACGTCGACCTGCCTGCGCGGGGAAATTTTGCTCAAGGGGCCGACTGTCGCGGTGGCCGCACTGTTGACGAGCACGTCGCAGTAGAGGCCGCGCTGGTCGAGTACGCTGTGCAGGCGCTCGAATGCGTCAGGAGCCGTCACGTCGATCTCCACCGCGGCCGCCGGCACGCCGTAATGCTCAAACTCGGCGGCGACGAGATCGCGGCCGGGGTCGTCGACGAGGACAAGGACGCTGCCGTCGAGCGCCGCAAGCCGCGCAAGCTCGCGTCCGAGGATCGAGCCCGCACCGGTAATGAGGATGGCGGGCCGGGGCTCTAGAGCGGGATGATTTTTCTTCGAATCGTCATCCCGCTCCAACTCTTTGTTGAGCATGTCCTTTTTCGCAAAACCTTTTGCGGGGCCTGCGCTAGCGGCACTGAAATCCGACGGTACCGCCGCCACCGTCCGCGGGGGTCATCGCGGTGATGGCTGCCTTCTTGCCGTACTGGCGGCAATGCGCCGTGGCGGCTTCGCCCGCCGCCCCAATCCCCCCTTCGGCATAGGGAACTTTGCCGCCCTGCTCGTTTCCGGTCACGCTCCCAGCGCTCCCCATCGAGCCCGCGCAGCCGCCAAGCCCGGCAGCGAGCATGCCTGCGACAAGCAGTGGGGCAATCTGCGAAGCAGCAGCGCGACCGCAAGGCGTTTGGAACCGAAAAAAGACGCTGGTCATAGGTCCTCTTATCTTGACCGGCAGCCCCACCCGCCGGGTCGCATACATTGGGCGCCGCAGCGAGGCAATCCCGCGAGCAGAGCCCCATCAGAGCCCCAAGCCCTCCGCAGCAGCATGCGGGGGAGGAGGGTGGGGGCCTATGCGGCGCAGGCGCGCACGGTCGAGAGGACGTGCTCGCTCGGATAGGCCCCCGCCGACCAGTCGAGTCGCGTCTGCCTGCCGCCTTCATCACTAACGAGCGAAAGCTCCCAGCGCTCGAACAGGCTCACCACGCCCGAGAGGCGAACGACGCCCTGTTGGTCGGCCCTGGAAATTCCGGTCTGCCGGCGCGCCAAATGATCGTAGGCGCAGGCGGCGATGGTCCGGTAATTGCCGTCGAGGTTGTCGAGCGGCACGGGATCGAAGAACAGGAACTGGGCGGAGCTCGCTGAGCTCGCGAGCACGAGACAGAGGAAGAGCATGAAGGAAAAGGGTTTCATGGCTGCCGGTCATTAGCGCGAATATGCGGCGACAATTGGTAAGCTGGTCCGCGCAACAGTAGCAGGCGCTTCGGGCCTGTTTTTCGTTTGTTCCCTGGGCGGCAACAATTTGCGAGCGGTCAAATTGACCGGCTTGCAAATGGCTGCGCATAATCATGAGCAGCGGGCGTCACGCGGTCCGGCAGCGGGCGGTCCGATCAACAGCAGGCAAAGCGGGGAGGGATCAAATGCTCAGTCGTGCGGTCGTTCTGAAAGTGCTCTGTGCCGCCATGGTTGGGTGTCTGGTCCTCCCGCTCGGAGGCCTGCTTTTTCCTTATCTCGACATTCCGGCTTTGGCGTTCAACGCCATCGAGGCCGTGGTGAGCGCCACGGTGGGGTTTAGCATCGCTGAATTGCTGGCCTAGCCGCGCCGATAATAAGTCCAGGTGGCTGTTATTATTTCAAAAAGTATTTTCCCGGCGCCATCCAGGTTGGAGCCTCCATCTCTTGCCGGTGTTCCTATGGGCTAGGATGTTGGGCATGGCACCTAAATTTCTCCTGCTTGGCTGGACTCGGAGAGACGCGGTGGAAGCAAATCCGCAGGAGGCGATCTCTTCCCCCGGTCAGGCAATTATTTGAGCTGCGTTCAAAGTCCCTTTCGCGATCCTGCTCTTCGTGCATTCTGGTCCCAAAGCGGCCCGCACGGGCTGCATCGGCGCCTGATGAGGCACGAAGCGGCAGCTCATTCATGGGGCGCTTGCTGCGCCGGCGCTGCACCCAGCCTCGATTGAGCCGCAGTAGCGCGATATACAAAGCTTTACAGGCTATATTTGAACGAACCGGTTCAGTCCGGCGATTCCGATGCCCATGAACGAGCAAGTTATGCTGCAATACGATTCGAACAGAATCCGCTCGGCAGCAGATGAACGGGGGTATTCGCACGCAATCAATAAGGCAGCAATGGTTGCGGCCAAGCTCGTCGTAACCGGCCTTTGCTTCTGGTACTTGTCGCGGAGGATCGAATTTGATGGGCTTTTCTCCTCGCTTCGCCAGCTGGAATTCGGCTGGGCAGCAGCTGCCCCGTTGATCGTGATTTTGCAGACGCCGTTCGTCGCCATGCGCTGGCGCGAAGTACTAAAGGTGCTCGTGGGGATCGACCGGCGAATTGCGAGCATTGCCATCCTTGCAATCACCGCAATCGGCGGGTTCTTCATGCAAGTCCTGCCGATCTTGATGGGGGACGGTGTGCGAGCCTGGCTTCTTGTCCGGCGCGGATGTGATTTGCGCAATACGGTGACCAGCATCGCCATTGATCGCGGCGTGAGCGTCGGCGGGATAATCGCGCTGACGATCGTCATTCTGCTCCTGCCGTCCAGCCTGTCCGCGCTCGGCGGCTATCGCGACCTCGTGCTGATCGTCAATAGCGCGCTTCTCCTCGCTGGGTTGCTTGTCCTTATGCTGCTCCCAAAGTTTATTCCACTATTCGAGCGGTTTCGGTATTTGCGCTGGATCGCCGGTTTGGCCGCGGATACGCGCCGTGTCATTCTTGGCCCGAAAGGGCTCGTCATCCTGGGCCTTGCTTGTCTGATTGATGTGCTCACGATTGCCCTCATCTGGTGCCTCGGACGAGCGCAGGGGCTGATGTTGCCGGTATCCGATGCCGCCGTCTTGTTCGTGGTCATGATCGGCGTGACATTGGTACCGATCTCTATCAATGGGTGGGGCCTGCGGGAGGTCGCCGTGGTTGCGGTGCTTGGCCGTCACGGGATAGCGCCGGAACAATCGCTGGTTTTTTCCGTCTGCTTTGGGCTCGCGCTCGCGGCGGGTTCGGCGCCCGGAGCACTGGTCTGGCTGCTGTATTCAGTTGCGCCCCCAGGGCGCGCCAACAAGATGGAGCTGACCGCGAGCACTCTCCCGGTGGTATGAAGCCCTGAAATCGGGGCTTTCGTTCGGAACGCCGATGGGGAACAGCTCACTCGATAGATTACGGATCATTCGCCTTTGCTATCGTCATCAAGCACAATGATGCTGCTTTCCTCTCGTGCACCACCAAGCGGATTTGCTGCGCCGTGGCATAATTCTTCGCGCGATTAAGTTCCGCGACGCCGCCGCAGAATCGATACGCGGCCTTCCCCCGCGGCGTCTTTCTCGTTTGCGAGCGCATCGGCCGTCTCGCCTGCAC
>CATPCO010000792.1 GCA_955652925.1 uncultured Xanthobacteraceae bacterium
CATTGGTGCCGATCATTTCGCCCTTTGCTTCCAGCGACGCACGGATAAATCCATACATTCGCGCAGCGTCATTTGGGAGAGGCAAAACATGCAACAGACTTGAGAGTTCTTCCAAGTCTCTGAAGGAGCGGTTGCGAGCGAGACTCTTCTCAGCACCATAAATGAGCTCACCATATGTAATCACGGAGAGTGCTGCTTCGCCCGGTTTTAGACGATGGAAGCGCGCTATCACTTTTTCGGGTCGCTGCCGCCGAATGTAGATGCATATGTTCGTGTCCAGAAGAAATCGGCATGTCATCACAAACCTTCGCGCGATTGGGGCAACTCTTTCCTCGCCTCCTCGATTGCATCGACATCGATGGGCATATCCGCGAGCAACCAGAAGGCTCGTTCCAATCCCTGTCCCTTCTCACGCAGGACGACCTCCTCACCACGTCGAAAAATCTCGACTTCTTTGCCGCGGAAGCGAAATTGTTTCGGTAGCCGGACAGCTTGGCTGTTACCTGACTTGAAGATCCGTGCTGTGGCCATGGCGACGCCTCCGTATATACGTTATGGTATATACTCAATAATTTTTCAAGGCACGCCCCACCGTTCTCGCGTCCGTTCATGCGTTCACCCGTTCTGCATTCGCCACCACGTCCTTTGCCCGCAGTTGGGCGATAATCGAGTTGAGATGCTTGATATCGAACACCTCAAGGTCGATCGTAACCGAGGTGAAATCCGGGGCTGACCGTTCCATGCGAATATTGTCGATGTTGCCGTCGTGCTCGGCGATGATCTGGGCTACCTGTGCGAGCGAGCCGGGTTCATTAACCGTCTGAAGTACAATGCGAGCAGGAAAGCGCTGCGGCGTGCGCTCGTCGACGTCCCAGCGCAAATCGAGCCAACGCTCGGGCACATTCTCGAAGTCCTTCAGCGCCGGAGACTGGATCGGGTAGACGGTGATTCCCTCGCCGGGGGTGAGAATGCCGACAATGCGGTCGCCCGGAACCGCGCCGCTGTTGGGCGCGAAGCGCACCGGCAGATCAGTATTGATGCCGCGGATGGGAATTGCCGCGCCCGGCTCGCCAGCGACGTTGACCTTTACTGATTTGCCTTTCTTGAGCCCGAACCAGCCGCTTTCGGCCTTGGGCTGCTGGGCGATAATGGCCGCGCGTTCTTCCTTGTAGTCGGGATCCATGGCGCGCACGACATCGGCCGCGCGCATTTCACCTCGGCCGACCGCGGACATCACCTCCTCGACCGAGGCACGCGCCAGGCGGCGCAGCGCGCCTTGGAGTTTTTCGTCCGAATAGGGCATTTTTGCCCGTTGACAGAGGCGCTCGACAATACGCCGGCCGAGACCGGCGTATTGGTGGCGCACGGCAGCACGCGTGGCTCGGCGGATAGCGGCACGTGCCTTTCCAGTGATGACGAGCGATTCCCAAGCCGCGGGTGGGGCGACCTGCGCGCTTGATGTTATGATTTCGACCTGGTCCCCGCTAACGAGCTCCGAGACAAGCGGCGCGATCTTGCCATTGATTTTGCACCCGACCGCCATGTTGCCCACGTCGGTGTGGACGGCATAGGCGAAGTCGATGGCACTGGCGCGTCGAGGCAGCGCGATCAGCATGCCCTTGGGCGTGAAGCAAAACGCCTGATCGTGGAACAATTCGAGCTTGGTGTGCTCGAGAAACTCTTCCGGGGTCGACCCTTCCGCGAGCAGCTCGATCGTGCGGCGCAACCATGCATAGGCGCTCGATTCGCGCGATAGCATTTCCGTCGGGGAGCCAAGGCCGTCCTTATAAAGTGCGTGAGCGGCGATGCCGTATTCGGCAATTTCCTCCATGTCACGTGTACGGATCTGCAATTCGACCCGCTGCCGGCTGGGACCCATCACGGTGGTGTGGATCGAGCGGTAGTCGTTCTGCTTGGGTGTTGAAACGTAATCCTTGAACCGGCCCGGCACCACCGGCCACGTGGTATGGACGATCCCCAACGCTTCATAGCATTGCGGCAGCGTCTGCACGATCACGCGGAATCCGAAAATGTCGGACAATTGCTCGAAGCCGATGGATTTGCGTTCCATCTTGCGCCATATCGAATAGGCCCGCTTTCGACGGCCGCGGACTTGTGCTTCGATTCCGCGCTCGGAGAGCTTCCTCGTGAGTTGCTGTTCGATTTCAGCAACCGGCCCGACATTCTTTGCCTCAAGTTGATCGAGTCGTTCGCTCACCACCGTATAGGCCTCGGGATTGAGCTCGCGGAACGCCAAATCCTCGAGTTCCTCGCGCATTTCGTGCATGCCCATGCGACCGGCCAGCGGAGCATAGATGTCGAGCGTCTCTTGCGCGCTGCGCCGGCGGGCTTCGGGAGGCATGTGTGAGAGGGTGCGCATATTGTGCAGCCGGTCGGCGAGCTTGATCAGCAGCACTCGCACGTCGTCCGCGATTGCCAACAGCAGCTTGCGGAGATTTTCCGCCTGCTTGGCCTCTTTGGTTACGAGATCGAGCTTTTTGAGCTTGGTAAGGCCTTCGACCAGCGCACCGATGTCCTTTCCGAACATCTGATCGATCTCGGCGCGGGTGGCCTGCGTGTCTTCGATGGTGTCGTGGAGGAGGGCCGCCGCGATGGTGGCATCATCAAGCTTGAGATCGGTAAGGATTGCCGCCACTGCGAGCGGATGGGAGAAGTAAGGGTCGCCTGAGGCTCGCTTCTGCTCGCCATGCGCGCGCATGGCATAGACGTAAGCGCGATTGAGAAGCGGCTCGCTCGCGGCAGGGTTGTAGCGCTTTACCCGTTCGATCAGATCATATTGGCGGAGCATCGGCGGCTTGGGCCGAGCCGGCGATCCGATCGCGTTTTCAAGCGCTTGTGAGACAATGCTGAGACTTCGTCCGAACGGAGCGCGAGCCCGGGACTGATTTTGCATGCGCGGGAGGTCCGTTGAGGAACGTGCCATCTCAATCCTGATTCCGCCCCCCGATTTTTGGGGAGCCTGTTCTGTCAGGATATCATGGCAGTCGTTAACACTGACAAGGCCGGAATACGCACC
>CATPCO010000793.1 GCA_955652925.1 uncultured Xanthobacteraceae bacterium
ATCGGAACGGCCCGTCGGGGCCATGCAAACGCCGCATCAAATCCCGAAAGTCGGCGCGCGTCTTGCTCCATGCACCATTGACGGTGACGAACTGCGCATCTTCCGCAAGCGATTCGACCATGGCGTCCGGGTCGTGTCTGCCCCATGCCTCGTTGAAGCGCAATTCAATCGCGCGAATCGCATCCTCGTCTTCCTTGGTCACGATTGGCTCTCCATGTCATGCGAGCGCACAGCCCCGATTGATGTAGCCCGGATTGAGCGCGAGCCGCCAAGGCGAAGGCAGCTAGGCTTGCCCTGCTATTCTTTCGGGTGAACTACTGCAACACTTGCAGTCGTTGCAAGCGAGAATTGCCGGCTACATCCATCTGTGACTGATTGGAGCGTAGCAGCGAGTTGCTCAACTTTGTCGAATGCCTGCCGCGCGCGTGCCGACTCGCATAATGCCACGCCTGCAAGCCCCATCGTCACCATCAGGCCAGCCGTCAGGCTCGCGATGACGACATCGCGGTGGCGCGATGCGGCGCGCCGGCTTTCTGCAATGTATGCTTTTATCTCAGGCGTCGGCATCGGGGCGTTATTCGGCCGCGCGGCAATCCAATGCTCGGCCTCTTCAAGAATGGACGAGCGCAGCAAAAGCCCTCTCGGGCGTCCGGCGGCAGCCCAGCTATGGGCTTGCTCCCCGAATTCCGTGTGTTTTCTGATCCAGCCGAGGTCGACTTGCAGAGCCTCAGTGAGACGATCCACGTTCTGCTCGAACATTCCAGAATCCTCGAACAGTTCGAAGTTGATCCGCTCGAGGGCGTCAGGCACGGTTGAGGTATCGACCGGGCGAAGCTCGATTGGCGCGAGGCGCTTGTTGCGTGAGGCCGCGAATTCAACCTCTCTTTTGCAAGTTTGCGATGACACCGAGTCCGGACTGAGTACGAACAGGATGGTATCCGCCTGTACGATCAGATTTTGGATTCGCTGCCACCAATCCTCGAATACATAGATGTCCGTGTGATCGATCAATGGCGCAAAGCCGCGTTCCTTGAGTGCGATAGTGAGCCGATCCACGAAGGCCCTGTCTTTGCGCGAATAGGAAATGAAGACCTTCGCCTTGTCTGTGGCCTCCTGGCTCGCAACGTCCGATGCAGCGGCATGGTCGGCCGCGCGGCAAAGCCTCAATGGACCTGTCTTGAGCATGCGAAATGCCCGCTTGCGCACTTGGAGCCGGCTCGGATCTGAGCGTTAGCTCATGTGAGGAGGATACGGTTCCTTCCGCAGAAATCCGTGATGCCCATCACAAGAGTGCTGATAGTCGCGCGGGCTCGGCCGCGCCTGAACGCGTGTTCATCGGCATCGGCGCTTTCCCGGACGCTGCCGCGCGCGTTGCTCGCACTGGGTGTTGCGATTTGCCTCTCTTCCGCCGCAGACGCGTGGGAAGTTACAGTTTCCATTGTCTGAGGAGGAAAAGATGTATCGGTCCATGGGGGCTGCAGCCTTGCTAGCAATTGCAATGATCGCGCCGGTGCGGGATGCGGCCGCACAGGATCCAGTCGGCGGAGCAATCATCGGCGGGGCTGCCGGGGCAATCCTGGGTGGAGTATTGGACGGCGGGCGTGGGGCAGTGATCGGCGCGATCGTCGGTGGCGCCAGCGGTGCGGCCATTGCCGCACAAGGTCAACCGCGGCCCGGCGGCTACCGTTATTACGAGCGGGCTTGCTATCAGCAGCGCGGGGACGGAGCGTGGGTGGTGGTTGCGCCGGAGTATTGCGCGAGCGCGGCCGAGCCGCCCGCGGCCTATGCTCCCCCGCCGCCACGGCATCGGGCGGCAGCGCACGATGAATTGCGAGAGCGCATGCTGGCGCTGCGGGAGGGTTGCGAGCAAGGCGACCGTCGCGCCTGCGTGCGGCTCGGAATCCTTATCGGTGAGAATCGGGAGCGCCGCGAGGCTTGGCGGCGGGAACACCCCGAAGTTTTCTTTTACGAGCGGTAAACTGCACGCGGGAGCGCGCTACGGGCTTGGGAAAGTCAGGGGCGCGACAGCACCTCGAACGGGAAACGCGTGATCTCGGCATTCATGGCATTGCCATTGACGATGAGCTGAGTGCTCAGCGTGTATCGGCCTTCCGCCAGCTTGTCGCTGAGGTCGAGACGGCAGCTTGCGTCCGCGCCGACCGCAATTCGGCCTGCGAGCACGACGTGCCCTTCGTCACCGGTCACCATATAGGGGCATTCCGGCGCCGAGCGCTTTATCACGTCGGCGCCCAGCGATTGCAGCGGCTTGCGCACGATGTCGTAGCTGCGCGCATGCTTCTGCACCAGCTCGATATCGCCCAGGATCTTGATGGTTCCCCCGTCACGCTCGATCCTGGTGATAAAACCACGGCGCGGGATGGCGTAGGCGTCATAGGAGCCGACGCCGAGCGGATAACTCAGATCGCGGAAAGCTTCGAGCGTCACGCTCTCGGGCGACCACTGCTTGAGCCGATACGGTCCGTTGGTGACGAGGAAATGTCCGCGCTCCCTGTAGAATGCGGCAAGCGCCGCCCAGCGCCGGCGCGCCTCGTCTTTGCTGACCAGTTGATCGAGTTGTTGCGGGCGATATCCCTCGCGCTCGAAATCCTCGACCAAGCCAGCTAACCGTCTGTTCATGTCTTGCGAACGCACCAGATCGAGCCATTCGACACCGCGGCGCGCCGCTTCGACCTGCGAGAATGCCGCCCATCCCCGTGAGACTGCTTCCTCCATCAGCACCAGGAGATGCCAGGGCACCGTGGACCACGGCGGAGCGACGATGGCATCCTGTTCGGGGTCGAGAGCAGAGACCGAAGTATAGACATCAATCACAAACAATTCGCGGATGTATTCGAAATCTCCGAACCGGAACGATTTGGAAGTGGTGTCGCTACCGACCACCCGCACGCCCAGAAGCTGTGCGCGCATGACGCCGCTCGCCGCGGCGATCAGCGCATCCGCGGGAGCGTCCTCATTGGTGCGTGCGCCGCCCCAGCGATAGGCGAACATGTACGAATAGAGAAGGTCCGCGGCATTCATGCGCGTGCCGTCATGGAAGGCCGATGCGAGCACGCGGTAGGTCAGCTTCTGCCCCGCGATTTTTCCGCTCCCGACCGGATGGAGACGTCCGGTTCCAGGCTCGGGCAAAACCGCATCCGCCGGAATGCTCAGTTCGGCTTCGAGCGGTTGCGCAGGCGCGCGCCGCTCCACGATCGGCTCGGCGAGAATGCTCAGACTCACGAAGGTGTAGACCACCATCAGCGCCGTGAGCGGGATTTGCGAGCGCAGCACGGCTGAACGCGTGTCGAGCACCTCAAGTGCCTTACGGTGCGCGAGATAGACGGCTGCGACATGGCCGGTGAGGATGGCGGTCACCGCCGCGTACCAGGCAAACCGCGCATCGACGATGCCGATATCGACGCGATAGGAGGCGGTCCCAAACAGGTTCCAGCCGAATCCGAACGGATCGGATATGAGCGGGATGATGTATTGGCCCTGAATGAGGAGAAATGTGAGGTAATGCGCGAGGTGGTAGCCGATCGCTATCGGGACGAGGGTTAAGGCAAAGTGCCGTGCGAGCACGAGCGGAGATAATGCTGCGCCCGCGGCGGCGCTCATTACCGTGCTGATCGCGAGATAGGTGCCGAAGAAAATGAGCCAGAACGCCAGCAGCCCTGCCGTGCGCACCACCATCAATTTGAAATCGCCGAAAGCGGAAAGGTGAGCGGCGAGCGCGCTCTCCAGTTGTCTCCATTCCGGGGTTGTCAACGCACCATCGTAGAGCACGCTTGCAAGGAGCAGCAGCACGAAGGCCATCATCGAGGTGGTGACCGCGCTGCTGTCGAGCAGACCGGCACCGAATGGTCGCAACAATAGCCGCGGCCGCGGCCCGGTTCGTATTTCAAGCGGTGCAAAGCGCGCAAAGGTGCCGAACACCAACGTGAAGACCTCGCCATGCGCCAGCCAGGGCTCGCAGCCGAACAAAAACATGCTGGCCAGCGTCAGAACGGAATACGCGACTGCCAAGGATGCGAGGAATTGCGGAACGGCGGGATTTGGATAGACCAGCTCGGTCCAGGACAACGCCAGGAGGAGGACGAGTGCCGGCCACGTCCCCAGTGCCGCCGGATAAGGCAGCAGGCAGAGATGAGCTCTGCCGGTGATCCGGCGCGCGATGGCTGCAAGCAATTCAAACAGCGTTCGCCAGGGATTGACGACAAGCCACAGGTTGCCGACGAACGCCGAAACATATGCGACGCCTACCCAGCCGATGATCCAGACCATGGTCGGCGCGATGTTCTTGTAAGGGTTCTGGTCGCCCGCGAATCCCGCGGTGATGGTGACCAGAAAGGCTGCCAGCACAAGAAGCTTGAGCGCCCATGCCAGGGCGGGACTGGCGACGAGCCGCCCAGGGCGCGTGGCGAGCAGGTCGATACCGGCATGCCCGCGCGACGAGGGTGCCTCGCGCACGAACAGTCCGACAATGATAAACGTCACGACGACCGCTGCGGCCGTCCCGAACAGATAGAAGGAAAGGGGGATCGGAAGATCGTAGCGTTGCCCGAAGCCGTGCGCAGCGGCCGGCGTTGCTGCGGGACAAGCGATCGCTGTCCCAGCCGCGAGCGCCCGCAATACCGCTGCGGCATGCGAGCGATCAGGCGCCTTATGGGTAGACCTCGATGGTGACAAGAACGTCCCCGTGCTCGTGCCCGCCGGATGGCAGCTTGGCGAGGTGGGGTTCGACCATGAACCGGCCCGTGGCGCGGGCCGTGAACGTCATTTCGGTTGTAGCGCCGGGCGTAATCTGTTTCTCAATGTCGTAGCCGTGGAGATGGATCGTCATGGGGCGATCGCTGCTCCACTCGAGCTTCACGACGTCGTTTTGCTTGACGCGGATGAGCCGCATGTTTTCCGGGACATGGCCGTTCTCGACGCGCAACGCGTAGGTGACCTCGGCCGCGCGCGGGGTTGAAACTTGCATGACACCGCTTAAGGCGAGGATCAGGAGGCAAAACGCAAGCGCTTGCGCGCGCATTCATGGACTCCAATTGGAGGGAAGGTCGGAGATGCGGTTGAGCATCCACCCCGCCTCGTACGGGGCCGGAAACAGCGCGGGATCGCCGACTGCAAATCC
>CATPCO010000794.1 GCA_955652925.1 uncultured Xanthobacteraceae bacterium
ACACCACGCTTGCGATCGCGCTTCGTGCTGCGTAGATAAACACCGGAAGAATGCAGCATGGTCGTTGTGCTCGATACGCGCGCGCGCCATCCGGAAAAAGCACATCGGCCGGATGCTCCCGTGTCGAAAAAGCCGCCCTGGATCAGGGTCAAGGCGCCGGTCTCGCCCGGCTATGCCGAGACCCGGGCGATCGTGCGCGCGAACAATCTGCATACCGTTTGCGAAGAGGCCGGATGTCCGAACATCGGCGAGTGCTGGGAAAAGAAGCACGCCACCTTCATGATCATGGGCGACGTGTGCACACGCGCCTGCGCATTCTGCAACGTCAAGACGGGGTTACCCGGCGCACTCGACAGCGCTGAACCTCTGCGGGTCGCGCTCGCAACTGCAAAGCTTGGATTGAGCCACGTGGTTGTCACATCGGTCGATCGCGACGATCTCGCCGATAGCGGGGCTGCCCATTTCGCCGCGGTGATCAGCGCAATCCGGGCACATTGCCCGAACACGACAATCGAGGTGCTTACGCCTGATTTCCTGCGCAAAGAGGGCGCCGTCGCCACGGTCGTTGCGGCGAGGCCCGACGTCTTCAATCACAACCTTGAAACGGTCCCCGCAAGGTATCTTACCGTGCGGCCGGGAGCGCGGTACTTCGCGTCGATTCGCCTGTTACAGCAGAGCAAGGAAATCGATCCGGCGATTTTCACCAAATCGGGTATCATGCTGGGGCTAGGCGAGGAGCGCAATGAAGTGCTCCAGGTCATGGACGACCTACGCGCGGCCGATGTGGATTTTCTCACAATTGGCCAATATTTGCAGCCCAGCCGCAAGCACCATCCGGTCGAGAGGTTCGTACCGCCCGACGAGTTCAAGGCATACGAGACGATCGCCTACGCCAAAGGTTTCCTGATGGTCTCATCGTCGCCGCTGACCCGATCCTCGCACCATGCGGGCGACGATTTTGCCCGGTTGAGAGCGGCGCGAGCGGCAAAATGCGGCATTCGTTGACGCCCGGACGCGCGCCGTGAGCCTTGCGGCACAAGCATCAGCGGCTCGCGATCCGCCCTGATGCCGCAGTTCACCACGAGCCGACGCGTAAAGCATTCGGCGGCTGACATGTTCGACCTTGTGGCGGACGTCGAGCGCTACCCCGAGTTCGTGCCGCTGTGCCGCTCGCTCAAAGTGCGCAATCGTATTCCGCAACCCGAGGGCATTGAAGTTGTCATCGCAAACATGACGGTGGCTTACAAATTCGTTCAGGAGACCTTTACGAGTCGCGTCACGCTTGATCGGCCGAATCTGCACATCCTGGTCGAGTACCTCGAAGGCCCTTTCCGGAAGATGGAAAACCGTTGGACCTTTCACCCGATCGGCGGCCAGACATGCACGGTGGAATTCTTCCTCGCCTATGAGTTTCGCAGCCGCACGCTCGCCCTTTTCATGGGAGCGATGTTCGACACCGCTTTTCGCCGCTTCTCCAGCGCGTTCGAGCGCCGGGCGGACCGCATCTACGGACAAAAGGGATAGCGTGTATTCCTTCCGATTTGATCCATCGGATGGACAAGGCGGCGCGATGGTCTGTCCCGCACAGAAATAGATGTGAGCGCGCCTTCGCCCGCGCTGCCCTTCGTGCGCGATGTTTATTCCTTTTGCGCCATTTCGTGCAGCATCGCGAGCGCCTGAGCGACCGAGGCATGGCGGACCTGCGACCGGCCGATATCGCCATACTTGCGGGTCTCATCGAGGTGCTGGCCGCCGCGCGAAGCAGCTCCAAAGTGGACAAGGCCTACGGGCTTGCCGGCGACCTCACCCCCGGGCCCCGCAATCCCGGTGACGGACACCGCAATATCAACCGGAGCGCGTGAAAGCGCGCCGGCGGCCATGGCTTGTGCACACTCGCGGCTCACAGCGCCGTGGGTCTCGAGCGTGGCCGAAGAAACGCCCAGCAGGGTCTGCTTTGCTTCATTGCTGTAAGTGACGAAGCCGCGTTCAAAAACGTCGGAAGAGCCGGCGACCTCGCTCAGCGCGCCAGCGAGCAGCCCGCCGGTACACGATACCGCCGTGGCGATCTTGAGCCCCTTGGATCGGCACAAGATCAGCAAGGCCTGCGCCTGCTCGAACAAACCGTCATGCATGATTAGCCAGTTGCTGGAAGCCGGAGCGTCGCCGTGGCGAATGCCGCGATGCCTTCGCCTCGCCCCGTGAAACCCATTTTTTCCGTGGTCGTCGCCTTCACGGCAACCCGGTCGGCCGCAATGGCGGCAATATCAGCAATGCGGCCACGCATCGCATCCCGAACAGGGCCGATCCGTGGACTCTCGCACACGATGGTCACGTCAAGATGCGCAATCTGTCCTCCTCTGGAACGCACCCGTTCGACCGCAAAGGCGAGAAAACGGTCCGACGAGGCGCCGCGCCATTGCGGGTCTGTTGGCGGAAAATGCACGCCAATGTCCCCTTCGACAAGGGCGCCAAGGATCGCGTCGACCAGCGCGTGCAGGACGACATCGGCATCGGAATGGCCGCTCAATCCCCGTTCATGCGGAATGCGCATGCCACCCAACATGACGTGGTCACCTGGAGCAAACTGGTGAACGTCGAAGCCGAACCCGGTGCGTATGTCCGCGCAAGCAGCCCCCGGCAACGCTTCGGCGCGGGCGAAATCCTCAGTGCTGGTCAGCTTCACATTGCCGGCTTCGCCTTCGAACGTGGTGACCTCTATTCCGGCCCATTCGGCAAGCGCCGCGTCATCAGTAAAGCCGTCGCGACCTGCGATATGCGCTTTCCGGTGCGCATCAAGCAGCGTGCGAAATCGGAACGCCTGCGGCGTTTGCACCAGACGCAGCGCTGCCCGGTCAGGAGTACC
>CATPCO010000795.1 GCA_955652925.1 uncultured Xanthobacteraceae bacterium
ATATTCTGCTCATTCCTCGGTGCAGCAATATGAGTGGGATAAAGTGGCACTTCCCGCATAAGATCATGCGCCGGTATGTCCGCAGCTGGCGGAAGCTGACATAAGCCCGAAAGAGACGGATTCTCGTTTTGACCCCACTGCGGTCAAAAGCCGGGGCGAAATATTGCGCTGCGGCGAGCCCCTGACTTGATGCTCTCCAATCCGCTATGCTGCCACTGTGGTTAGGGGCAGCCGATGCAGTTCGGTCAGCTAAAACGGCGCGACTTCATCACGCTGCTCGGCGGCGCGGCTGCGTGGCCGCTCGCGGCGCGCGGGCAGCAGCCCGACCAAATGCGGCGGATTGGCGTGCTAATGGGGTACGCAGAGAGCGATTTGGAAGCACAGGCCTGGGTCACGGCATTTGTGCAAGGGTTTAAGGAACTAGGTTGGATCGTTGGCCGCAACGTCTCGATCGATTATCGCTTTGGGGCCGGCGATGCCGATCGGATGAGAGCCTACGCTGAAGAGCTGGTCGGCCTGGCGCCAGCTGTGATCCTTGCCCATACCTCGCCGGTGATGGCCGCCCTGCAGCAGGCGACCCGCACCATACCGCTCGTGTTTGTCGATGTTTTCGCCCCGGTCGAACAACGCTTTGTTTCGAACTTGGCGCGTCCAGGCGGCAACATCACAGGGTTCAGCTCGGTCGAGCCCGAAATGGGCGGTAAGTGGTTAGGGGTGCTGAAAGAAGTTGCGCCTCTCCTAGCGCGTGTCGCGGTCATCTTTAACCCAGAGACTGGACCGTTTTCCCCATTATTCCTGCGTGCGGTCGAGACGGCTGCACCTTCGTTCGCGGTGAAGCCAATCGCAACCCCTGTTCACGACGCTGCCGACATCGAAAATGCTATTAGCGAATTAGCGCAAGACTTAAAAGGAGGGCTGATCGTGCTGCCGAGCGCCTTCGTTGCGGTTCATCGACAGTTGATTTTCGAACAGGCAGCGCAGCACCGCTTGCCTGCGGTCTACGGGTTCCGTTATTTCGCCGCAGACGGTGGCCTGATGTCCTACGGGGTCGATGTGCGCGACCTATTTCGGCGGTCGGCGGCTTATGTCGATCGCATCCTAAAGGGTGCCAAGCCTGGCGAGCTTCCCGTGCAAGCGCCGACCAAATTCGAGCTGGTAATCAACCTCAAGACCGCCAGGGCGCTTCGCATCGAGTTTCCGGTTTCGATGCAGTTGCTAGCCGACGAGGTGATCGATTGACGTTTTTTGCTGCATCTGCTCACGGCAGCTTTTGGGCACATAGCCGCTGAGACCTCCTGAAAAAGGATGTCCGCAGCTGGCGACAGCTGACTCGCCGAGCATCAATGCAAAAGCCGCCGGGCAAGTTGTGGTGGCTTCCGGTCTGCGGGAATGTATTCGGGAGGGAACCGGCGTCGAGAGCCGGATCTGGTTTGCACAATCCACCTTGAAGACCATCAGTTCGGCCCGTCGCAAATGTTTTGGCTTTCAGGCCGGCTAATCTCTTCCAGCTCAAAGGGTGGACCGGTGTTGTCGCGCATCCTTCTCGCCGCTCATTGCAAGCTGCGGCGGTAGCAAACAAAGCTGCTGCAACAAAAAATCACCCCAAAGAATTTGCTTGACTTTTCGAAACATTTTTAGTAGAGGAATTGGCATGCTCCAGAGTTGAGACCCGGCACGCACAGCGTGCCGGGTTTTTTCATGCGTGCACGTCAGCAACACGAGGTCCGGCCGCATCGCAGTCGCAATCCGCATCCGCCGTTTGTTGCAAAGAAGGAGCACCTCCACGAGGCTCGATTTTTACCAAACGAAGCCAACAGACGAAAAGCTTTATCAACGAAGGAGTTATCTGTGAGGGCTGCTTCACACAGCGCTTGCGGTGCCGATGGTTACAGTCCGCATGGCAACTCGCGCAAATCGCAACAGGATTACAAGCAGCGCTTCATGACGATTACCTCGCAGCCTGCAAGTACTCCAAGGAAGCCATGCAATTTTGCCGATCCAAACGGCAGCAGGCGGGTTTGCAATCTCCGCCCGGCTTCCCTGCTATTCTCTGTTATTGCCGTGATCGCGCTGTTCGCGCCTCTGTTCTTTTTTTGGCAAGTCCGCATTTTACGGACGCTTCTTGCATTGTGGCCGCCCTGTATTCCCCTGTATTTACAGGTAATGCAGGCGGAGCGGTGAAAGGAGCCGTTTCGCCGTTGCATTTAAGTCATGGCTCACGAACACTCTTGGGTTCGTTTTGGCAAAAGAGCCGATTCAGTCTGCTTGCCGGGGCCGCGAGGTTGTCCCGGATTTGCGCTTGCGCTTCGCGCAAACTGCAATCCCGGCTACTCGCCCGCTTGCGCTTGACACTAACTCCTTGAATTCCCATTTGAAAACAGCTTTGAGATGACGCGCTTTGGGGTGGCGCAGCACGCCTGAATCAGCTACATAATCAGCACCCACCACGTACGGATTTCCTCTTGGCCAACGACGACGATCAGCCGCCGGAAGCTCCCGGCCCTTCCGACATTCGTCCCGTCTCCATCGCTGAGGAGATGAAGCGCAGTTACCTCGATTACGCCATGAGCGTGATCGTGGCGCGCGCGTTGCCGGATGCCCGCGACGGGCTCAAGCCGGTGCACCGTCGCATCCTCTATTCCATGCATGAGAACGGGCATACGCCCGACAAGAAATACGTGAAATCGGCGCGCGTGGTCGGCGACGTGATGGGCAGATACCACCCGCACGGCGACCAGGCGATCTATGACGCGTTGGTGCGCATGGCACAGGATTTCTCCATGCGCCTTGCCCTCATCGATGGGCAGGGAAATTTCGGCTCCGTTGATGGCGATCCGCCGGCGGCGATGCGCTACACGGAATGCCGGCTGGCTCGGCCGGCCATGGAGCTTCTGGAGGACATCGACAAGGACACTGTCGATTTCCAGCCCAACTACGACGGCAATGAAAAAGAGCCGGTTGTTCTCCCGGCGCGCTTTCCGAACCTGCTGGTAAACGGCGCGGGCGGGATCGCGGTCGGGATGGCCACCAACATCCCTCCGCACAATCTCGGCGAAGTGATCGATGGCTGCATTGCGCTCATCGACAATCCGGCAATGGGGATCGATGAGCTCATTGAGATCATCCCCGGGCCGGACTTCCCGACTGGCGGCATTATTCTTGGCCGCCAAGGCATTCGCTTGGCTTATCATCTGGGCCGCGGCTCGATTGTCATGCGCGGGAAGGTCGAGATGGAGACGCTGCGCGGCGACCGCGAGGCGATCATCGTCACCGAGATTCCCTACCAGGTGAACAAGGCGGCGATGGTCGAGCGCATCGGCGAGCTGTGGCGCGACAAGAAGATCGCCGGCATTGCCGCGCTGCGCGATGAATCGGACCGCCATGGCTATCGCGTGGTGATCGAGCTTAGGCGCGATGCCATGGGGGAGGTCGTCCTCAATCAGCTCTACCGCTATACGCCGTTGCAATCGACCTTCGGGGCGAACGTCGTTGCGCTCGATGGCGGCCGTCCGCAGGTAATGAACCTGAAGGATCTGCTCACCTGCTTTATCGTGTTCCGCGAAGAGGTCGTATATCGGCGTACAAAGCATCTGCTCGGCAAGGCTCGCGATCGTGCCCACGTGCTGGTAGGGCTCGCAATCGCGGTGAGCAACATTGACGAGGTGATCAGGCTCATCCGCAGCTCCCAGGATGCGAACGAAGCACGCGAATCGCTGATGGCGCGCGACTGGCCGGCGGCGGATGTCGAGGCCATGATCACGTTGATCGACGATCCCCGGCACAAGGTTTCAGCATCAGGCACCTACAAGCTCTCCTCCGAACAGGCGAAGGCGATCCTTGATCTGCGCCTGCAACGGCTCACGGCGCTTGGGCGCGACGAGATCAAGGCAGAGCTTGACAAGCTTGCGGCCGAGATTGCGGATTATCTCGACATCCTGCGTTCGCGCGTCCGCATCCAGTCGATTGTCAAGGACGAGCTCTCGGCGGTCCGGTCAAAATTCGCCACGCCGCGCCGCACTGTGATTGTCGAGCAGGAGGGCGAGGTCGAAGAAGAAGACCTCATTCATCGCGAGGACATGGTCGTGACCGTCTCGCATCTCGGTTATGTCAAGCGCGTGCCGCTCTCGACCTATCGCGCCCAGCGGCGCGGTGGCAAAGGCCGCGCCGGCATGCAGACGAGAGAGGAGGATTTCGTCTCGCGTCTGTTTGTCGCTTCGACCCATACGCCGGTTCTGTTCTTTTCCTCGCACGGCCGCGTCTACAAGGAGAAGGTCTGGCGGCTGCCGCAAGCCGCGCCGCAGGCCCGCGGCAAAGCCCTGATCAACATCCTGCCGCTCGACCAGGGCGAGCTTGTCGCGACGGTCATGCCGCTCCCGGAGAATGAGGAGAGCTGGGGCGAGCTCGACGTGATGTTCGCAACCACGCGCGGTACCGTGCGTCGCAACAAGCTTTCCGATTTTGTCGAGGTCCGGCGCTCTGGGATTATCGCGATGAAGCTCGATGAGGGTGAAGCCATCGTCGATGTGGCGATCTGCACCGAGCGCGATGACGTGCTGCTCACTTCGGCCGGGGGTCAGTGCATCCGCTTTCCCGTGACCGATGTGCGCGTCTTCCAGGGTCGCACCTCCATGGGCGTGCGTGGCATTGCGCTTGCCGAAGGCGACAGGCTGATTTCGCTTTCAATTTTACGTCATGTGGGAGCGAGCGCGGAAGAGCGCGCGGCTTACCTCAAGCGCGCCAGCGCCGTGCGCCGCGGCCTCACCGGGGAGGCGGAGGAAATTGCAACCGACGCGGAAGAGGCCAATGGCGCGATCGAGCTCGGCGAGCAACGGTATGTGGAAATGTCGGCAGCCGAGCAGTTTGTGCTCACGATTTCGGAGCGCGGATACGGCAAGCGCACGTCATCCTATGAGTACCGTGTGACCGGCCGCGGAGGAAAGGGCATTGTCGCCATGGACGTGCGTGAGCGGGACGGTACAATCAAGCGCAAGACTGGCAGCTTGATCGCTTCCTTCCCGGTAGAGGACGAGGACGAGATCATGCTGGTGACAGACGGTGGAAAGCTCATCCGAACCCGCGTTGGAGGCATTCGCATCGCCGGCCGGTCGACGCAAGGCGTCATCGTCTTCGATACCGCTGACGACGAACGGGTCGTCTCGGTTGAGCGGATCAGTGAAGAGGGAGAGGGGAGCTGACTTCGCACGAGCTCGCAGACCGCGGGTTCACAGCAGTGAGTCTTTCAATGTGAAGGAGGTTGCCGATGGTTGCAGTGCTCGAACAGGACACAAGGCCCGATCAGGTCGAGGCGACGCTCAACTACACCGCCGATACGGGAGAAAAAATCTTCACGCAGACGGGGGCGCCCGGCGACCTCGACGTACGCAGTGGGGGGCAGCAGGACCCCCGTCGCATCACCATCGCGAACGGCCGGCCCCATGCAGCGAAGCTCGGCCTCGAACAGGACGGCTTCCGCTTCGTTCGCCATGACACCAAGATGCGCGACTTCCTGGACGAGGACGAGGTGCGCCGCGTCTACTACCCCGAGATGGAAGCGCTGGTGAAGGCGGAAAGCGGAGCATCGCGCGTCGTGGTATTCGATCACACGTTGCGAACAGCCGATGACGAATTGCGCGCGGCACGCAAGATTCGCGAAGTGGTGCGCCGGGTGCACAACGACTATACCGAATGGTCAGGCCCGCAGCGGGTGCGTGATCTCCTCCCAGCCGAGGCGGACGATCTGCTGCGGCGCCGATTTTCCATTGTGCAGGTCTGGCGGCCAATCAGGCATCCGGTCGAGACATTTCCCCTGGCGATCTGCGACGCGCGCACGCTCTCGCCCGACGATTTGGTTGTCTCGGAACGGCGTTACCCGAACCGGGTCGGACAGACCTACGCCATAAAGTACAATCCGCGGCACCAGTGGTACTGGTTCCCGCGCATGCGGCGCGAGGAGGCGCTGGTCTTCAAGGTTTATGATTCGCTCAAGGACGGCCGCGCGCGGTGGACTGCTCACACCGCATTCGACGACCCCTCCGCGCCGCCAAACGCACGGCCGCGCGAGAGCATCGAAATCCGAACCCTGGCGTTTTTCTGAGCGCCGTTCACGCCGGCAGAACCTCACTGAGGTTCACCAGCGACTCTGGGTGGCCCAGAAGTCACCCAAGCTCAGTGGCTAGGCTGTGGACCCGAGATCAGCTTCATCGAGCTGACCACCGCGTCCACAGCCGCAGCCACAGAGGGATAGAGCGGTTCAGCTTAGCCCTTGGTCACGACAGGAGGTGCCTTGCCCTTGCCGACGCAACCAACCATGCCGAATGCGACGAATGTCGCGAGCAGTGCAACGAAAAGCTTCTTCATTGGAGCCCCCGAGTTGAGTGATTCCCTAACGAACCAGTGACGTTTAACCACTGATCAATGCCCCCCTCTAGTGTTAAAAAGCCACAGTGGGAATGAAAGCGTCATGGCAGCAGGCCATTGACCGGGCCGCCCGTTTGAGCGGAGCCGTTGCGCCTTCCTTGAATTGAGCTTGGTGACCTGGGGAACCTTCTTGGTGCCGGTACGTTGGCCCTATTCGGTTATGCCGAAACAAGCCCAATCCACGTCACCTTTGACCCAAGACGAGAAAAAGCCCGAAAACGTCATCCGGTTGGGCACTGAGACGCTGTTTGCGATCGGAGAGGAGCTTCGCCGGATGTATGATGCGGACCTGCGCTCCAAGCCCTCCAAGCGACTCGAACGCCTGATGCGGTGGATCGAACACGGCGATAAGCCTGCGTAGTTGGTTCACCTCGGCCGAAGTGAACACCCGGTCTCTGCCGAATAACGAAGATGCTCGCTTCATGGCGCTTGCCTTGACGCTCGGGCGCCGAGGCCTGGGGCGCGCTTGGCCCAATCCCGCGGTAGGTGCAGTTGTCGTCAACAATGGAATCATCGTCGGGAGGGGCTGGACCCAACCGGGAGGGCGGCCCCATGCAGAGACGGAGGCGCTCGGACGCGCAGGAGCGCTGGCACGTTCGGGCACGCTCTATGTCACGCTTGAGCCCTGCTCTCACAGCGGCAAAACGCTCCCGTGCACGGACGCTGTTATCGCAGCCGGAATCGCTCGCGTCGTATCGGCACTGGCCGACCCCAATCCGCTCGTCGCCGGAGCGGGGCATTGGCGGTTGGCCGAACGCGGAATCAACGTCGAAATAGGTATCGCTGCGCAAGAAGCACGACGCGCTCATGCCGGCCATATCCGGCGCATGCAGGAAGGCCGGCCGCATGTAACGTTGAAGATTGCACTCTCGGCCGACCTCAAGGTCGCGCTTTCCGGCCGGCGCCCCGCAGTGATTACTGGCGGGCCCAGCCGCAACCGTGTTCACCTGATGCGCGCAATGAATGACGCCGTGTTGACCGGCATTGGCACGGTGCTTGCGGACGATCCTCTTCTGACGTGCCGCTTGCCGGGTATGCATTCTCCGGTGCGTGTTGTCCTCGATCGTGGGCTCAGGCTCCCGCTTGGGAGCAGGTTGGTCGCGAGCGCGGAAGCTGTGCCGCTTTGGGTCATCACAGGGGAGAGCGCACCGCGGGAGCGCGAGCAGGCGCTCAGGATGCGGGGCATCGACGTGCGGCGCGTGGGAGAGCTGGGCGGCCGGCTTGATCTCGTGGCGGTGCTGCGGGTACTGGCCGAACGCGGCATAACCCGGCTCTTGGTTGAGGCCGGACCCATTCTTGCCGCGTCGCTCGTGCGCGCCGATTTTGTTGACGAAGCGACGCTCTTTCGGTCCAGGACCCCGATCGGAGCCGACGGAATCGATGCTCTCGATGGCTTGGCGCTGTCCGCGTTGACGAGTTCGCCGCAGCTCACGCGTCTTGCCTCTGAAAGCGTGGGCGATGACACTCTCGAAAAGCTAGCGCGGCCATTGCTTTGAGGCGTCATTGTTCACCGGCATCATCAGCGATATTGGCGAGGTCACCGCGGTCGAGCGTGGTGAGAGCGACCTCGTCCGCCTCACCATCGCCTGCGGCTATGATCCCCAAACCATCGAGATCGGTGCCTCGATCGCTTGCAACGGCGTCTGCTTGACGGCGGTGGCGCGCGGCAAGGAGTCGGGCCGCAACTGGTTTGCGGCAGACGCGGCTGCCGAGACACTGCGGGTGACCACGGTCGGGCGCTGGCGAGCCGGGACCCGCATCAACCTTGAGCGCGCGCTCAAAGCGGGCGACGAGCTCGGGGGGCACATTGTTGCGGGCCATGTCGACGGATTGGCGGCCGTCACCGCGCGGGAGAATCTTACCGAGATGGCACGACTCACGTTTCGTGCCCCTGCCGAGCTCGCTCGCTTGATTGCGCCAAAAGGCTCGGTCGCGCTCGACGGGGTCTCGCTCACAGTCAATGAGGTTCGGGGTGACACGTTTTCGGTGTTGATCATCCCGCACACGTTGAAGGTCACGACTTTCCATTCGCTTGCGGCGGGGGACGAGACCAATCTCGAAGTCGATCTCATGGCGCGCTACGTCGCGCGGCTGATCGAGCGCGCCTGACGCGCCTCAGCGGCGCTTGCGCATTCGCTTGCCTCTGACCGGATATGCTTGGTACGAGGTTCCCGTCGTGGAGAGTACGTCATGGCCGAGGGGCGCAGGTCCGCCGGGAAAGACGCTGGCAAGCTTGATGGCGCGCGCATTCTGATCGTCGAGGCAAGATTTTACGAAGATATTGCTGATGCGTTGTTTGCGGGCGCGCTGAGCGCAGTGCAGGAAGCCGGAGCGGCTTTCGAGCGGCTGCCTGTGCCGGGTGCGCTTGAACTGGCTCCAGCCATTGCAATGGCCCTGGACGCGGCCGAAGCGGCGGGCCAGCCGTATGATGGCGCGATCGCGCTCGGTTGCGTCATCCGCGGCGAGACCTTGCATTTCGAAATTGTATCGCAGCAGTCGGCGCGCGCTCTGCTCGATCTTTCGGTGGCACGGCGCATACCCGTCGCTAACGGCATTCTCACGGTGGACACGGACGCCCAGGCCTGGGCACGCGCTCGCAAGGAGGAGGCCGACAAAGGGGGCGACGCCGCGCGCGCTGCGCTCTGCCTCATTCGCCTCAAGCGGCGCCTTCACGCGAGCTGATTGAATGGCGCGCAACGGCAGTTCAAAACCCGAGCGCAAGGCCAACCGGCGCGGCGCCGCGCGGCTTGCGGCCGTGCAGGCCCTCTATCAGATGGAGGTCGCCGGCACCGGCCTCAACGACATCGTCGCCGAGTTTGAAAGCCACTGGATCGGTCGTGAGGTCGAAGGCGCGCAGTATCTGCCGGCGGAAGCGGCATTCTTTCGCGATATTGTTTCCGGGGTCGTTCGCGATCAACGCAGTCTCGATCCCCTCGTCGACAAGGTTCTCGCCCAGGACTGGCCGCTCAAGCGAATCGACGCGATCCTGCGCGCGGTGTTACGCGCCGGAGCCTATGAGCTGGCCCACCGCAATGATGTTCCGGCCCGCGTGGTTGTTTCGGAATATGTGGATGTCGCCCACGCCTTCGTCGACAACGACGAAACCGGACTGGTCAATGCCGTGCTCGATCATATCGCCCGGCATTGTCGTGCGAGCGAATTCGAGCGCAGTACTGGCTGAGGATTTGCGGGGGCTCATTTGCGAGGGCGATGAGACGGCATGCTGCCATGAAGCGCACGTTGCAATCCGCCGAGGACCTGCTGATTGCGCGCTATTTCAGGCCGCTGGCAAGGCATGCGGGCGCCTTTGGGCTCGAAGATGACGCTGCGGCAATCGAGCCGCCGGCGGGTTGCGACCTCGTTCTCAAGGCCGACGGCATTATTGCCGGAGTGCATTTTTTTCCCGACGATCCTCCCGAAACGGTCGGCAAGAAAGCGCTGCGCGTGAACCTTTCTGACCTTGCGGCGAAGTCCGCAAAGCCGCTCGGTTTTCTGCTGACCCTCGCGTTGCCAGGGGAGATCGGGGAAGCGTGGCTTTCCCCATTCGCACGCGGGCTCGGTGCTGATGCCGAGCTGTTCGAGTGTCCGCTTCTTGGTGGCGATACCGACCGCACGGGAGGGCCCATCACGATTTCGATCGCTGCATTCGGCGCCGTGCCGCACGGCAGAATGGTAAGGCGCGCGGGCGCCCGGCCCGGAGACCGCGTCGTCGTCACCGGCACTATAGGCGATGCCACACTGGGGCTTCTGCAGCGCGTGGATCGTGACGCGCCCGCCCGGTGGTTGCTCGAAACCCACCAGCAGGAGCACCTCCGCTCCCGGTATCTCGTCCCTCAGCCGCGCACGGCTGTAGCTGAACTGCTTCGCCAGTATGCGTCCGCCGCAATGGATATTTCCGATGGGCTTGTTGGCGATCTCACGAAACTCTGCCGAGCCTCGGGCGTGGACGCCGTGATCGAGGCGCAGCGCGTGCCGCTGTCGGATGCCGCACGCACGGTGCTCGGGCGTGATCCCTCTCGCATTGAAGCAATCCTCACCGGCGGCGATGATTATGAGATACTGATAGCTGTCCCGCCGGGAGAACTGGATGTTTTCCGTCGTGAGGCCGCGCGACGAGAGGTCGCCATCACGGAGATAGGGACGGTTTGCGCGGGAGAGGGCGAAGTGCGGGTGCTCGACAAAAACGGCGCCGCGCTTGCTTTTGCACGCCCTTCGTTTAGTCATTTCTAGGCAGGAACAGAAAGCGGCATGCACGACAGCACGGCACTCGTTCGCTCGGCCGGCCATGCCTACACTCCGGCGGATAATCCGCGCTTTCCAGGCCTGCACCGTCGATTTCCGACCACGGCTCATCTGCGCCGGCACGCGCGGGGACATATTCCCCGTTTCGCGTTTGAATATCTCGATGGAGGCGCAGGCGCTGACGGCGGCATTGCGCGCAATTGGCGCGCGTTCGATACCGTGGAGCTGGTGCCTCGCTATGGCGTGACCACGGCGTTGCCCCCGGTCGACATCGAATTGTTCGGAAGGCGCTATTGCGCCCCGATCGGGGTCGCACCCATGGGTGGTCCTTCGCTCGTCTGGCCGGGCGCTGATGAGTATCTGGCCGCGGCGGCGCAACGCGCGCGCATACCCTACACGCTCGGTCTCGTGGGCAGCCTGACTGTCGAGAAGGCTGCGGAAATCGCTCCCGACGTGCTCTGGTTCCAACTCTATCGATGCTCGCGTAACGAGCACGCCATTGGCTTCGATCTCGTGCGCCGCGCGGACGCCGCCGGCGTGCATGTGCTGGTGCTGACGCTCGATGTGCCGGTGCGCACGACCCGAGCCCGCGAAGTGGCGGCCGGCGTGACCTCGCCCTTCCGGCCGGACTTGCGCATGCTGGGCGGAATTCTCACCTCACCCGGTTATCTCAAATCGCTGTGGAAGCACGGCCAGCCGCGCTTCGGCAATCTCAAGCCGTATACCCATGCAACGGCGGACGTGAACGAGGTCGTGAGTTTCGTGCGGCGTGAAATGGGTGGCGCGTTTACCTGGGACGAGGTTGCCCGCTATCGCGATCGCTGGAAGCGTCCTCTGGTTGTGAAGGGAATCCTGCATCCGGCCGACGCTGAAAAGTGCGTCTCCCTCGGAGTGGACGGGATCGTCGTATCGAACCATGGCGGCCGGCAGGTGGAAGGCTTGCCCGCGTCGATTGATGCCCTTCCTGCAATCAGTCGCGCTGTGGCCGGCCGGGCGACCGTCATGCTGGACAGCGGTGTTCGATCCGGACTCGACGTCGTGCGCGCATTCGCGCTTGGGGCGGATTTGGCTTTTGCGGGCAAGGCATTTTTGTGGGGGCTCGGCGCGCTCGGGGCCGCGGGGCCCGCCCACGTGATTGATCTCTTCATCGATGAGATGAAATCCGCTTTCGGCCAAATCGGCGCGCGCCGTCCGGCCGAAGCGCGCGCGGTGGTGACCCGCCATCCGGGCGCTCTGCCATTCTGATCGAAGCAGCCCCGGCGCGCTCTTTCGAAAGTTGCGTGGCAAGTTCGTTTTTGGCAATGTCCCGCGGCTTCAGCCCAAGCCATCATCCCCTATCCTTCCCTTCCCGTGTGCGGGGGCGGGAAGGGTGGGGGCGCTGCGGGTACGGCAGGTCTTGCCGGCCCCGATCTCGGGTTTACCCGA
>CATPCO010000796.1 GCA_955652925.1 uncultured Xanthobacteraceae bacterium
GAGATCGGAGAGCGTGAAGCGGCCCGAGCCGTATTTGGCATGCGCGAGCGCAAGTCCGGCGAGCGAGCCTGGCACGCCGACGGCGAGCGCGGAGTCGCGCGACTTTGCGGGATCGGCGTCGCCCTTCTCATTGAGGAAAATGTCGCGCGTGATCGCCGCCGGCGCGGTCTCGCGATAGTCGATGGTGGTGTCGAGATTCTCGCGCGCGAGGTGAATGACCATGTAGCCGCCGCCGCCGAGATTGCCCGCGCGCGGATAGGTGACCGCGAGGGCAAAACCGGTTGCGACCGCCGCATCGACGGCATTGCCCCCTTTCTGCAGGATATCGATGCCGACGCGCGCGGCACGGCTCTCCTGCGCCACCACCATGCCGTTCTGTCCGATGACTGTCGGCACCGTGGATGAGGATGCCTCCTGCGCCCGCGCCGCAGCGGCGATGCAGAAAAGCGCGATGACCGCCGTAACGGCCCGATTTGCGAAGTCCATCATGGAAAACCTTGGAAGCAATGACGCAAGTGAGGAAAGCTGTAGCCCGGGTTGAGCGCTTGCGAAACCCGGGGCGGCGTTGCTGACCAACAGGGTTGACCCGGATTTCGCTTACGCTCAATCCGGGCTACCCGCTCAACCCCCCCGCGGGTGACGGGCCTCAGCTGCTGCTATACTCGCGTGCCCCAACTTGGAGACCATTCCATGACCATCGCGCGAAGCGTGCCGTGGCGCGCCTGCAAGCTCATCCTGGCAGCGTTTCTTGGCCTGCTCGTGGCAGGCTGCGGGATCAATAATATTCCGAGCTATCAGGAGAATGCCAAAGCCAAGTGGTCCGAGGTGCTCAATCAGTATCAGCGCCGTGCCGATCTCATTCCCAATCTGGTGGAGACGGTGAAAGGCTATGCCGCGCAGGAGCGCCAGGTGCTGGAAGAGGTAACGAATGCGCGCGCCCGCGCCACGCAGGTGCAGCTGCAGATCCCTCCCGATGTCGTGACCAACCCCGAAGCGTTCAAGCGGTTTCAGGAGGCGCAGGCGGGGCTCACGGGCGCCCTGTCGCGCCTGCTCGCGGTGTCGGAGCGCTACCCCGACCTCAAATCGAACCAGAACTTTCTTGCACTCCAGTCGCAGCTCGAAGGCACCGAGAATCGCATCGCGGTGGCACGGCGCGACTACATCGAGGCGGTGCGCCAGTACAACACGGAGCTGCGCACCTTTCCCGGCGTGATCTGGGCTTCCACCCTCTACCGCAGCGACAAGCCCATGGAGACATTCACGGTCGCAGAAGACGTGACGAAACCACCCGCCGTGAAGTTCTGAGAGCGCGGGATGACCGGCGCGCGCTTCTCCGAGTATACACGAGCCTGTGCCGTTCTCGTTGCATTTGTTTCTTTCTTCATCGCCTCCGCTGCCCGCGCGCTCGAATTTCCCGCGCTCGCGGGCCGTGTCGTGGACGAAGCCAATGTTCTCGATGCCGCGACGCGCGCAGCCCTCACCGACAAGCTCGCTGCCCTCGAAGCAAAGACAACCGATCAACTCGTCGTGGTCACGCTCAAATCATTGCAGGGCACCTCGATCGAAGATTTCGGCGTGCAGCTTGGCCGCCACTGGCAGATCGGTCAGAAGGACAAGAACAACGGCGTCCTGCTGATTGTGGCGCCGAGCGAGCGCAAGGTGCGCATCGAGGTCGGCTACGGCCTCGAAGGAACGCTCACCGATGCGATATCGCGGCTCATCATCGAGAACGCCATTACTCCGCGCTTTCGCGCCAATGATTTTGCCGGCGGCATCAACCGCGGTGTCGACGACATCATCAGCGTGCTCACGGGTGATGCCGAGGAATGGAAGGCACGCGCTGCGAAACGCCCCGACGCCGCGCCGGACTGGGGTCCTGTTCTGACCTGGATTTTGGTCATCGCGCTAATCCTTTTTATTTTTTTCATGATCGGCGGCGCGGCGTCGACGCCGCAGTCGCGCCGGCGCTCCGGCAGCAGCGGCCCCTGGATTATTCCCGGCTCGTCCTGGTCGTCAGGCTCGGGCGGCTTTTCCGGCGGCGGCTTCTCGGGCGGTGGCTTCTCCGGCGGCGGCGGCTCGTTCGGCGGCGGCGGCTCCTCGGGGAGCTGGTGAGGGGGCCATGCTGATTTCGCCGGCCGACAAGGAGCGCGTCGCGCAGGCAATCCGCGCAGCGGAGGAAAAGACCGCCGGCGAAATCTTTTGCGTGATCGCGCGCCATTCCAGCGACTATCGCCTGGTGCCGCTCGCCTGGGCAGCCGCGCTCGCGCTCGTTCTGCCGGCGCCGCTGATTTATTTCACCCTGTGGCCGGCGTGGGCAATCTACCTCGCCCAGATCCTGACATTCGTGCTCACCGCGATCGGGTTATCCTGGCCGCCGATCCGCTTCCATCTCGTGCCCCGGCGCGCCGGCCATGATCGCGCGCATACGCAAGCGATGCGCCAGTTCCTCGGCCAGGGACTGCATCAAACCGAAAATCGCACCGGCGTGCTGATCTTTGCTTCGGTGGCGGAGCGCTATGCCGAGATCTTGGCTGACGCCGGCATCAACGCCAGGGTCACCCCCGACGTCTGGGACAGCGCTGTTGCCGCGCTCGTTTCCGGAATAAGGAGCGCACGCCCGGCCGACGGCTTCATCGCCGCCATCGAGCAATGCGGTGCCGTGCTCGCACAGCATTTCCCGCCCGGCACGCTCAAGCGCAACGAGCTCCCCAACCGGCTGGTGGAGATTTGATCTGTAGATTTGATCTGTAGGGCGCGCGCACGAATTTGCCCACGCTGATATGTGGATCGCTGCGCGCCTTTGCCCACCCTACCGTGCTATGGCCTGCGTCACCTCGCCTGGCCGTGATAAATGCTGTTGGGCCGCATATCGATCGCCGACGCGATCCGGTTGGTCATGTTGTAGAAGGCTGCAACCGAGGCGATGTCCCAGATGTCGCGATCGGTAAAGCCTGCGCGCCGCAACCGCTCGCGGTCCTCCTCCTCGACTTCCCACGGCGCCGTCGTGAGCTTCACCGCGAAATCGAGCATGGCGCGTTGACGCTTGGAGAGGCGCGCCGCGCGGTAGTTCATCACCATCATCTCGCCCAGCACGGGATCGCCGAGCTGGCGCACTGAATTGCCGTGCGCGGTAATGCAGTAGAAGCAGCGATTCTGCGAGGACACAACCGTCGCAATCATCTCGATCTCAAGCTTGGAAAGATTTTCCGCGTTCTGCACGACCTCCTGCCGGTAGTCCACGAAGGCCTGCAGCTTGGCGTCGTCGAGCGCAAACGCCTTGAGCACATTCGGCACGAAGCCGAGCTTTTCCTCGCACTTTCTGAAATAGGCTTCCATCTCGGGCGAGAGCTTGCCGCCTGCAAGCTTGAGCGCCGTGATCTTCACGTCATCTTCCGCGCCGGCATGGTTTGCGGCCGGCGCCTTCCCAACCACGGTTGATCGCTTGGTTGCATCCGGCCGCTTCTTCTCCGCAATCTTGGTCTTTCTGCTCACAGGCGTTCTCCTTCGAGGTTACAGGCGTGGCTCGGGTTTCGCGTGGTTTGCTAATGGTGGGGCAAACTCGGTCGGCTCCCCTGCCCGACGCAACCCGGGCTTGCCCGGGTTGCACAGTATGGTGCGATGTGGGCGGGGCTATCGCATATGACAAGCGTCCGGCAAACCCCGGACGGGAAGCACATCGCGGTCGCGCAGCTGGTAGGGGCGGGTTTTAAACCCGCCCTTGTGCCACAGGCTCGCTGCGGCCGCATTATACGCTCATTCGGCAGGAGTGCCGGGCTAGCGATACAGACACGTTTCGAACTACTCTTGATCAGCCGCTTCGATACATCATGTCGCTATCACACCCATGACACAGCGCTCCGGCACGCGCGACGAAAACGACACCGAGAACGAGCAGCGCGCAGAGGAGGCGCTCATTGCGGCTGCGGCTGCAATCCTTCGCGGCCTTAACCCCGATGTCCCGCATGATTTCGTCGCGGCGCTGTTTTCGCACGCCGAGCCCGAAGACCTCATGCATTTCGATCCGCGTGCGCTCGCCTCGCTCGCGGGGCAGGCGTGGTCGCTCCTTGCCGTGCGCACGGCCGGCACTCCCCGCATCCGTCTCGATCCGCCCTCGCCCGCGGTCGGACCGCGTGGGCGGCGCGACGACTCGGTCCTCCAGATCGTCAATGACGATATGCCGTTCCTCCTCGATTCGGTGTTGGGAGAGCTGAGCGAGCGCGGCGTGGAAGTCCGCTTTGTCGTACATCCCGTCTTGTGCGTCATCCGCGACGATGCCGGCCGCCTCCTCGAATTCAACGGCACGCGGCCGCTGGCCGGCGCGCTGCGGGAAAGCTTCATCCACATGCGCGTCGAGAGCATCGACGAGGAAGAGCGCCGCGCCGAGATCGTTGCCGGCATCGAGCGCATGCTGGCGGATGTGCGCGCCGCGGTTACCGACTGGCGCGCCATGACCGCGCGCGTCGTCGAGATGATCGAGCGGATCAAGGCCAATCCGCCGCCGCTCCCGCCGGCGGAAGTCGCCGAGGCGGTGGAATTCCTGCAATGGCTGCTCGCGAACCATTTCACCTTTCTCGGCGTGCGCGATTACGTGCTCACGGAGAAATCCGCGCTCGACCCCCTGTTCGAGACCGGGCTCGGCATCATGCGCTCGCGCGAGCTCAAGGTGCTGCGCGGCGCGCGCCGTCCGCTCGAATTCACGCCGGAGATCATGGCCTTTCTGCGCGAGCCGAGACTCCTCATCGTGACCAAGGCGGCGCTGCGCTCGCGCGTGCACCGGCGCCTGCACATGGATTACATCGGCGTCAAGGAGTTCGATCGGGAGGGCCGGCTGGTCGGCGAAATGCGCATCGTCGGCCTGTTCACCTCGACTGCCTATAATCGTTCGGCGCGCAGCACTCCCTATCTCCGGCGCAAGGTCGAGGCCGTGCTCGCGCGCGCCGGCTTCGATCCCGACAGCCATTCCGGCAAGGCGCTGGTCAATGTGCTCGAAAGCTATCCCCGCGATGAGCTCTTTCAGATCGACGAGGACACGCTCTATCAGTTCGCGCTCGCGGTCTTGCAGCTCGACGAGCGGCCCCGCATCCGGGTGCTGCCGCGGCGCGACCGTTTCAACCGCTTCGTGTCAATCCTCGTCTATGTGCCGCGCGAGCGCTTCAGCAGCACCGTGCGTGCGAGAATCGGCGAGTACCTCGCCGAGATGTACAAGGGCCGCGTCAGTGCCTTCTATCCGTTCTTCCCGGAAGGTCCGCTCGTGCGTGTGCATTTCATTATCGCGCGCTACGACCACGACACACCCAATCCCGATCGCAGCACGCTCGAGCACGGCGTCGAGGCGATTGTGCGCACCTGGATCGACGCGCTCGGCGAGGAGCTTGCGCGCAGCTATGACGCGGCGCGCGCGCGCGCGTTGCTGGCGCAATACCGCGATGCCTTCGATCAGGGCTATCGGGAAGCCTATTCGCCCGCCACCGCACTCGAGGACGTCAGGCTGATCGAGACGCTCACCCCGAACCGCCCGCTCGGGGTCGACATCCACCGGCGCAAGCAGAAGGCAGATCAGGCGGCAAGTGCGCAAGCGGCCAACTGCGTCGAGCTCAAGGTATGGAGCTGCGGGCAGCCGATCCCGCTCTCCGAGCGCGTCCCCGTGCTGGAAAACATGGGCTTCAAGGTGGTGGACGAGCGCACCCATGAGATCGCGCGCAAGGCCGCAGCGAGCTCGCCCGCCAAGCCACCGGTCTGGTTCCACCACATGATGCTGGAGACGCGCGACGCCCGTACGATCGACCTCGACGCCAACAAGCGCGCGCTCGAGGCGGCCTTCCTGGTGGTGATGCGCGGCTCTGCCGAGAACGACGGTTACAACGCGCTGGTGCTCGCGGCAGGAATGGCGTGGCGCGAGGTCGCGCTCATCCGCAGCATCTCCCGGTTTCTGCGCCAGATCCGCGTGCCCTATTCCCAGGACTACATGTGGGCGACGCTGGTCAAGCACGCATCGATCAGCGCCGATATTGTCGAATTGTTCCACGCGCGCTTTGATCCGCGCCCCGCGATCACGCTTGCAGAGCGCAGCGCGCGCGAGCGCGACATCGCGGGGCGCATCGAAAGCGCGCTCAAGGAGGTGCAAAGCCTCGACGAGGATCGCATTCTGCGCCATTTCGTTAACGCGGTGCACGCCGCAATCCGCACCAATTTCTATCAGATCGATTCCGCGGGACAGCCGAGCGCGCTCATCGCGATCAAGTTTGCGAGCCGAAAGCTCGACGGTCTGCCGTTGCCCAAGCCGCTTTATGAGGTTTCCATCTATTCGCCGCGTCTCGAGGGCGTGCACCTGCGCTTCGGCAAGGTCGCGCGCGGCGGCATCCGCTGGTCCGATCGCCCGCAGGACTTTCGCACCGAAGTGCTCGGCCTGGTCAAGGCGCAGCAGGTGAAGAACGCGGTGATCGTTCCGGTCGGGGCGAAGGGCGGTTACGTGCCGAAATTGTTGCCCGGCATCATCGCGCAGGGCGCAACCCGCGAGATGGTGCAGGCGGAAGGCACCGCGACCTACCGGCTGTTCATCGCTACGTTGCTCGACATCACCGACAATCTCGCGGGAAAGGATATCGTTGCGCCCGCTAACGTCGTGCGCCACGACGATGACGATCCCTATCTCGTCGTTGCCGCCGACAAGGGCACCGCGACCTTTTCCGACCTCGCCAACACCATCGCCACCGAGCACGGCTTCTGGCTCGACGATGCCTTCGCGTCGGGCGGCTCGGCCGGCTACGACCACAAGAAGATGGGGATCACCGCGCGCGGCGCCTGGGAATCGGTCAAGCGCCACTTCCGCGAGATGGGCGTCGATATCGGCGTCACCCCGATAACGGTCGCCGGCGTGGGCGACATGTCGGGCGACGTCTTCGGCAACGGCATGCTGCGGGAAAAGACTCTGAAGCTTGTCGCCGCGTTCGATCACCGCGACATCTTTATCGATCCATCGCCCGATTCCGAGCGGAGTTTCGCCGAACGCCGGCGGCTGTTCGATCTGCCGCGCTCGAGCTGGCAGGACTACGACCGCTCGCTCATCTCGCCCGGCGGCGGCGTGTTCTCGCGCGCGCTCAAGGAGATCACACTTTCGCAAGAGGCACAGGCGCTGCTTGGCCTGCCCGCCGCCGCCACGGCACAGGAGATCATGCTCGCGATCCTCAAGCTACCGGTCGACCTCCTCTATTTCGGCGGCGTCGGCACCTTTGTGCGCGCCTCCGGCGAGACCGATGACGCGGTCGGCGA
>CATPCO010000797.1 GCA_955652925.1 uncultured Xanthobacteraceae bacterium
ACCTTAAGCAGAGCGGCTTCTGGTTGAGGAATGTGGGCCCGCGCGATCACTTGCGAGACCTCCATTACGGTAAGGAGCGGAGTTCCGGCAGCTGCCATTTCCCCGGCATAGAGTGGCCGGTCCGTGATCACGCCGTCGATCGGGCTGCGGATCTCGGAATAGCTGAGTTGAGCTTGCGCTCCCATGTATTTCCCTTTAGCTGATTCGAGCTGACCCGCCGCCGACTTCAATGCCTGTTGCTTGCCGATCGCCATTAAGCCCTCGTAATGCTTCTGGGCAATGTTGTACTGATTGCGCGCATTGGTAAGGTCGACTCCGGCCTGATCGAGTTCCTTGCGTGGCATCGCGCCCTGCTGAAAAAGCTCCTGCCGACTGCTGTAAATCTTTTCCTGAGCATCAAGCAAAGCTTTGGCCGCCTGCAGATCGAGGCTGGCCTTTTGAAGTTCTTCAGGAAGTCCGGCAGCTGTGGTCGTTGTGTAGGTAGCCTGCGCCTGCTCGTAAGTGCCTTTTGTGTCCTGCTCCGCTGCCGCCAGATCGCGATTCTCCAGCGTGGCCAGTAACTGGCCCTTGCGCACAGGGGCTCCGCGCTTCACGTAGAAGGTTTTCACTGGAGCGCTTATCTTGGACATGATGGCCGCCTGCTGCACGGGAAATAAGATCCCCCCTGCCGTCACCGTGCGCTGCAAGCTGGTCTTCTGCACGGCAATCACCTGCACCGGAACCTCAGGCTCCTTTTCACTCGCATTCTTGTGACAGCCTGTCAGAGTTAAGATCACCGCCAGCGCGGCAACGACCGCGTGCTTCTGTTTGACATCATCCCAAGGCGCGAGGCTACGAGAGATCTCCGGTGTACCGGTATGGTGCCCGCTCACTATTCTCATCAGAACGCCCCCGTCAGCGTCTGCAAATCGGCAATCGCAACCGAGTACCGCGCTCGCCCATCATTGAACGCATTACGCGCCGCTGTCAGTGTATTCTGCGCGTCCACTACCTCGAGCACAGTCGCTTCTCCTGCCTGATATCTCAGCGTAGTCAAGCGCAAACTCTCCGCCGCCAGTTCTGCGGACTGATTCAAAGAGTCCATCTGCGAGCGCGCTGTTTGCGCTTCGTCATAAAAAGTCTGTAGATTGGCTAACAGACGACGTTGCGTAAAGCTCAATTCCACCCGCGCTAAGTCCCTCCGCAGGTTGGCCTGCTTCACCTTGCTGCGGCTCGCTCCCCAATTCCACACCGGCAATTGCAGAGACACCGCTGTCGCATACCCGAGATTGCGAGCGCCGTCCGGAGCCCGCACTGCAAATTGATTGGCATCGATTCCGTAGAAATAATCCAGACTGAGGGATGGAAAAAATCCGTACCACGCCACCTTGACTTCCTGGCTTGCCTGCCGCATGGCTGCCATGGCCGCGGCCAGATCAGGATTGTTGCGTCCAGCCAAGGTCTGAATTTCTGGGAGTGTTGGTAGCGGCGCCGGAGTCTGCAGATCATCGACCACAGTGAAGTTCTGGTTGAAGTCGGAAAACACGAGTACTGCAAGCTCCAATCGGCTGCGGTTCATCTCCAGTTCTGCATTTTGTAGTTCGCGCTCCTGCTGCCGTGCTTGCAACTCCGCCTTGATCACATCCGAGTGCGCCACTTCGCCCCCATGCTCGAGCTTCTGACTGACATCCAGGAATCGTTGTGCCTCGGTGGTTGCGCGCTGTGTGTTGGCGTATTTTTGTTGCGCCGTTACAAATCCGTAATACGTCCGTACCACGGTTACGACCAATCCCCGCGCCGCAATCTCCGCTCGGGCCCGAGCCACTGCCATTGCGGCTGCAGCACGCCGGTAGTCAGCCACTTTTACCAGCGAAAGATCCTGGTGAACATTGCCCTGGCTGAGGTACTCGTGGACTCCGTTATTCGCGATGAATCTCGGGGACTGCGTGTTTCCGATTCCCTGGGTGTAAAGAAACGCGGCGTTATAGTTCACATTCGGTAACAGCGCTGCCCGGCTCTGCACCCGATCTTCTTTTGCCAATCCGAAGTCGGTGACCGCCAATCGATATTCCGGATTGATTTTTTTCGCCCGTTGGAGCGCATCCTGCAGCGTTAGTGTCAGCGGCGCGTTATTCGCGTTCGGACCGCTATTGGTGTCACCCAATACTTGAGCTGGTGCATTTTGCGCCCAAGTCGTTGACGCGAAATTCAGCGATGCCAAACTCAGCCCCATGAGCAGCAGCGTAAATTGGGTCCGAGATGTGTACGTCGAAGTTGCCATAGCTTCTACCTTTTGTTCCGAGCGCATACTCGTTCTAACACGAGGTCGAACGGTACAGAGCTCCGATGCCTTTCGTCGTGTCTACCAAGAGCCACCAAAGACCGCTGGCGGCTGTGATCAGCGCCGCCAACGTCAACGCGGATGTCCAACCGAGCCTTGAAGCCATGTAGGCGGTGACGATGGGAGAAAGCCATCCTCCCAGATTCCCCAGGGTGTTCATCAGTCCGGCAACGGAGCCGGCGTACTCTTGACCAAGGTCAATGCAAGCCGCCCAGAACGTAACCGAAGCGAACATATTACATCCGGCAGCTGCGGCAAGGAGCAGAATGGCACTCACTTTGTTTTCCGCGTGAGCTCCTTCCCAAAGCAAGATGGCCGAGGAAAACATTCCAACCCACACCGCTAGCCGCGGTCCCAAGCGTTTCCCAAACTTGCGAACGGCGAAATCGGAAAAAAACCCGCCCATCGGAGATGCCAGTGCAATCGCCAAGTACGGAGTCGCGCCGTAGAATCCACCCTGAGTGAGGGAGAAGCCGCGTACCCGCACGAGATAAATGAACAACCATGTATGGAAGAAGTAAATCGGGAAGCCCTGACAGAAATATCCCACAACCAGCGCAATCACGGACCGATTCGTGAAGATCCGCCCCCACGGCACGTGGCCCTGCGAAGCAAACTGAGCGTCGTTGGATCGGTTGCGACCGATTAATTCGACCTCTGCATGACTCACCCCTGGATGCTGCTCGGGCCGATCGGTAGCTAGGAAGTACCATGCCAAGGCAACCAAAATTCCCCCAAGGCCACAACAATAGAAGGAGGCACGCCAGCCCCAATGCTGCATGATGAAGGTGATCAGAACTGGGGTGAGCGCTCCCCCTAGCCCAATGCCGAGTAAATTGAAACTGCTGCCAAGACCACGTTGGGCATATCCCATCCAGTTCGCCACGATCTTCGTATAACAGGGCGAACTCGGCGCCTCTCCGATGCCGATCAAAAATCGAACGATGGCGAACGACCAAGCCAGACCGAACCACCGGCCAAAAGGAAGCCGGGGAGCAATGGCAGTGGCCGCAGTCAGAATGGACCACCATGATATGGCGGAAACCAGTACTTTTCTCGGACCATAGCGGTCCGCCAGATACCCTCCGGGTATCTGCGAAAGGGCGTAGCCGAGAAGGAAAGCGCTGAAGATCCAGCCCATGGTCTTCAGGGGGATTAAAAACTCATCCTGGATGTACTTGCCGGCGATGCTAAGGTTCAAACGATCCAGGTAGGTAAGGATAGTAGTAGCAGTCACCATCCCCATCATTAGCCAACGCACTGAGGTTGCGCGAGATGGGAAACTCTGGCCGGGCTCCAGGAAGGTTGCAGGGTCTCGAGGTACCGGTACTTGTCCGCTCACAGTATTCCTGGACAGGATAGATGGATGCGTATGCAGTGCGTTACGGCCTGGCCACGAAAATCAATTCCTATCTCCTGGAAGGGTAGTCGTGACGGTGAGAATTCGTTCAACTTGCGCACAATTTTCCAACCTACCTTCGAGTGTGAGTGCAGGACCATACCTACAGTAGTCCCAGCGCATTAAAGCGCTCTGAAAGAAAAATAAAATTGCGTTCAGACTTAGAGCTTTCGAAGCGGGCGCCTGACTTCGCATATTTCTGCAAAATCAAGTAGCGCCAGTTCAACGCTAAAGCGGCTGCCGTGCCCTTCTTGGCTGAACATCTTGATTTCAGCCCCGTGGGCCGTACAGATAGCCTTAACGATAGAGAGGCCCAACCCGGCGCCCCCGGAGCTGCGTGAACGTGCCTTATCGGCGCGGTAGAAGCGCTCGAACACATGGGGAAGAGCCTGGACCGATATTCCAACGCCATTATCCGAGACTTCGAGGACGGCCGCAGCCAGGTTTCTGTGCACACTGACCTTGACCTGGCCGCCTTCCGGCGTGTACTTAATGGCATTATCGATCAGGTTCACAATAACCTGTTGCAGGCGTGAGCGATCGCCCTCGACATAAACCCCAGTTGCCACACGGCTGCGCAGGAGAATCGACTTTTCTTCGGCCAAGAGTCTCATTTGATCCGCAGTGGACGCAGCGAGTTCGCCGAG
>CATPCO010000798.1 GCA_955652925.1 uncultured Xanthobacteraceae bacterium
CAGCATGGCAGCGCAGTGCCAGCGCAGGACGGTCGCGTCCTTGAGCGTAATCACAATCTCCTGCGGCACGAGCGCGTTGGGATCACGATTGCCGTCCGAAATGACGGTAATACGCTCCGCAAGCTCATGCGTCGCGGGGTCGGTCAGCTCCGCGCCCCGATAGTGTGCAAGATCGATGTTGCCATGCAAAAGTACCTTGGCGCCGATGAACGCCATGCACAGCCGCGCATAATTTGCATTGGGTGAAGGAATGTCCGGCCGGCCGCACAGGAGCTTGAACAGCGGCGGTCCCATGATATTCACCGCAGCGACGTCATCCGCTGTGAACGGCCGCTCTCTGCGCAGCGTCATGATCCCTTCGATCCCGCCATGGGTGGCGCGCCCGGCCGGATAGGGCTTATGGCTCAGCTCGCTGATCCGCCAGGTTCGCCCGAGGCTGTCCCAGGCCGGCTGCAGGTCCCACGAACCCTCGTAGAGCCGCATGAAGCCGAACTGGCCCTCGAACACGTCGCGCGGTCCGCGTAATCCCGTGCTCGCGATATCGCAGGACTGCAACGCCGCGCGGGCGTTGAAACCGATCTGCATGGGCAGGACGATGCTGCCTTCCACGTGCGGCTGCATGGTGCCGCTGGTCTGGCCGTATTGGATGCCGAACGCGTTGCAGAGCGCATCGACATCAAAACGCGCTAGCCTTGCGACCGCCGCCGTTGCGCCGAACCCGCCCGCCGTGGCCGGCCGGAAAAATCTCAAGCCTTCGCACGCGGCGATACCGAGATTCGCTGAGACATCGATTCCGAGAGCCACCGCCGCGATCAATTCACGGCCCGAAATACCGCCCGCGCGTTCCGCATAGGCCATGGCAGCGGGCAGCAACGTCGCCATGGCATGCAGCACGGCCTTCTCGTGCAGGCAGTCATATTCCTGGCAGTGCGCCTGGAAGCCGTTGAGGAAGGCCGCGGCCGGTGCGGGCACGCGTTTGCGGCGCCCCCATACGCAAGCCTCTGCGCCCTCGCCCCAGCCGGTGCTGATCTTGCAGAGTTCATCAGCACCGGCAGCCGACGAGCCCGCAATCCCGACGCCGATCGTGTCCAGGATGAATAATTTGGCCTGGAGAATCGCGTCGGCAGAAAGGTCTTCGTAGCGTGTTGCAAGCGCGTGGCGCGCAAACCTTTCGGACGCGAGCATGTGGTTCATGCGATCTCCGAAGGGCTATGGGCCTGACCCCCGGATTTCACTCACGCTCAATCCGGGCTACGATTCTGCCATTCCTGATGAGCGAGGTAGGCAAATGGGTGTGCTGATTGATGGCCAGTGGCGCGACGAGGAGCTGCCGCAGGAACGAGGGCAGGAGGGCGATTTCCGCCGCGCCGACAGCCGGTTCCGGGACCGGATCACCGCCGACGGGTCTTCCGGATTCAAGGCGGAGGCGGGCCGCTATCATCTCTACGTCGCCCACGGTTGTCCCTGGGCGCATCGCACGCTCATCTTCCGCGCGCTCAAAAATCTTGCAGGCGCGATCTCGGTCGCATACGCCGTTCCCGGCCTCAAGGATGAAGGCTGGATGTACGAGGCGAACGCGGCTTTTCCCGATTGCACCCCCGATACGGTAAACGGCTTTCGTTATCTGCATCAGGCCTACACCGCGAGCGACCCGCATTATACCGGCAAAGTGACGGTGCCCACCCTGTGGGACAAGAAGACGAGGCGCATCGTCAACAACGAATCGCCTGAGATCATCCGGATGCTCAACAGCGAGTTCAAAGGCATTGCCAATGACCTCGATCTTTATCCCTCGCCGCTGCGCGCCGAGATCGATCGCATCAACGATGTCGTTTATGCCAACGTGAACAATGGCGTCTATCGCTGCGGCTTTGCGCGCACGCAGACCGCCTATGACGCGGCATACGACGCGCTGTTTCAAACGCTCGACGAGCTCGAGGCGCGGCTAGGCCGGCAGCGCTATCTCGCCGGCCGGCAGATCACGGAAGCCGACTGGCGGCTGTTTCCGACATTGGTGCGCTTCGACGTGGCTTATTTCTCGCTGTTCAAGTGCAACCGGCAGCGCATCGCGGATTTTCCCAACCTGTCGAACTATATGCGGGAACTCTATCAGACGCCCGGCATCGCAGCGACCGTGAAGGCGCGCTATTACGTGATCAATTACTGGTCGATCAAGCGCGTCAATCCGACCGGCATCATTCCGAAGGGGACTCCCGTCGATTACGGCGCGCCCCACGACCGCGCGCGACTGGCGGCGTGATCCCTTGGCCGCGGGGCGGCCCTGCTCACCGGTACACGGCGCGGGGAGGCTGTGGTCTGGCGTAGCTCAGCGCGTCATAAGGCGCCGGCTGGAAGAGGAAGCCCGGATACGACGACGATGGTGAGGGAGGTGGCGATGGACGCGCGCTCCGCCGCGGGCTCGTACTGGAGGCCATCTCCGGCTCGCGCTTGCGCTCCGGCGCGGGCTCAACAGTCCCGCGCTCGCTCCTGATCGCCGCGAGCGTGCGGCTGTCGAGATTGTAGACGTCGCGCCGCAACGCCAGCTTGCCCGCGCCGTCCACGAACGCGGTCTGATAGGTCAGGTGGACCCAGATCGGCACCGGCTGGATTTGGATATCCTGCTCGGCACGGCCGAACATGCCCTTGATCCTCTCCGCGCTCCAGTGCTCGCCCGGGCGCGCGATCTTGAGGAGAACCTCCGCGTACTTGGCCGGGTCCTGCACCCGCATGCAGCCGTGACTGTAGGCGCGCACCTCATCGGCGAACATGTGCTTGTCCGGCGTGTCGTGCTGATAGACCAGAAAGCGGTTAGGGAAGTTGAAGCGGACGCGCCCGAGCGCATTGTTGTCGCCGGGCGGCATGGTGATCTCAACGTCGCCGCCGTGATAGCTCACGCGCAGGCCCATGCGCTCGAGCACTGTGGGATCCTGGGCGAGCGCCGGCAGGTATTCGTTGTGCACGATCGAGGGCGGCACGTGCCAGGTCGGATTGACGGTGATGTATTTCATCGTCTCGCTCAGGAGCGGCGTCGGCATGCTGGTCTTGCCGATCACGACGCGGGTGGTCCAGACCTGCGCGCCATTGTGCATCACCCGCAGCGTGAAGTCAGGCTGGTTGACGACGACGTATGACTCGCCGAGATCACGCGGATACCAGCGCCAGCGCTCCATGTTGGCGACGACGGTTTCGATCTGTCTGGAGACGTCGATTTTTCCTGGGCCCGCCTTGCCGCGCAGCTCGGTGAGCACGGCCTTGAGCTTCTGGTAGGCCTCCTGGGTCGGGCTGAATGCGTCGAGCGCCTTGGCCGGATCGGCGGCATCGGTAACACTCGCAAGGATGGCCGCGGGCTCGGGCAGCGCTTGCGGGAGCTCGATGTTGCGGCTCACGCGCGTGTAGGCAAACCGTCCGGCCTGCACATGGCGCGCGTAGGTGAGCACCGCGCGCGTGAGCTTGAGCTCGGCGTCTGCGAGCGCATCGGGTGCAAGGCCGGCAAAACCCGGCGTGGCGTAGTCCTTCGGATCAAGCCCGTCGGTGTCGGCGCTGTGCAGGCGAGCAACGACAGACCGCGCGCGCGCATTCTCGATGCCCTTGTCCAGCCATACCGGCGCGAAATTCCGCGCCTGATAGAACGTCTCGACGGCCGCGCGCTCCTTCCTGTTGGCAAAGATCTTGTCTGCCTTTGCTGCGAGCAGATCGCGGATCTTTTCCGCGACGGGGCGGTCGGCGGGATCAAGAGAAGCGAGGGGGTCGGGCGCCGCAGCCTGCTCGGTCGCGGCGGCGGGCTCGGCAGGGGTGGGACTGGATGCGGCCGGGTGCTCCGCGGCCGGGGCAATGGCTGCGGGAGCGGCTCGATCAAACGAGGCTGGGTAGCGTTCACTGAACGTCGAGGCGAGCTTCTGCTGTGCTTTCTCTTGTGCGGCGGCATAAAGCGGGCACGCAAGGATGAGGGCGAGCGCCGTGCTCGCCAGCACCGTGCCGGAACCACAATTGTGCGAAAGGCTGCTGCGTGCGCGCATGACGACGACGCCCCCCATCTGGTGAACTCAACCAGCCTGCCGGCCCGACCCGGCCCTCTTCCATGGGTTGGTCGCGGCAGGGGGAAGCCTGGTTCAAGCGGGCGCGGCTACGATTTTAGGTTGCAATGACGCCAACAATACAACTCAAGGTAACAATCTTTCGGAATGAAGCGAAATAACCAGGCAAAATCAATGTGCGCTGGCACGCCTGTAAACGCCTGTAACATCAGGCTGTGCCTCTTTTCGGTAAGGGCGACGCATCCCTGACCACTAAAACCGCCACATCACCACGAGAAGCACGCAGCACAGCAGAATAGCCAACACCGTCCAGAACGGGGCGGTGTTGATCTCCTTGAGCCGGTATCTGCGGCGTGATGCGCGCATTCGTTCTCAGCTCGCGCCTCAGCCGGCGCGGCGCTGCTCGACCATGGCGCGGAATTTCTTCACGTTGGCTTCACCGGCATAATCGGCGATGCGCTTGTAGGCCGGGTCCATTCGCGCGCGGAACGGCGCCAGGTCAGGCCGGGTCACCTGCATGCCCGCGGCTTCGAGCTTCCTGATCTGATCCGCCTCGTCGTCCGCAATGAGCTTGCGCATGAGATCGCCGGCCGACGCGCTTTCTTCCCGGAAGATCGCCTGCTGCTGCGGAGTGAGCTTCTTCCAGGTGGCGGCACTCACGGTGTGGATCATGTTGTTGTAGATGTGGCGCGTGATCGCCAGATGCTTTTGTACCTCATAGAACTTGTTGAAATAGATGACGGCGATCGGGTTCTCCTCCCCGTCCACCACCTTCTGCGAAAGCGCGAGATAGAGCTCGGGGAACGCAATGGCCTGCACAACCGCGCCAAGCGCCTCCATGGAGGCCTGGATCTGCAATTCCGGGGGCGTGCGCAGCTTCAAGCCCTTGACGTCGTCGGGAGCATTGATCGGGCGCACGCTGTTGGTGACGTTGCGGAAGCCGTATTCCCAGTTGCGCAGGAGGATGAAGCCCTGCTTTTCGGCAAGCGGCGCCAGCCACTCCATCGCCGGTCCATCAAGCACGCGAAACACGTGCGCCGGGCCGTCGAATACGAAGGGCAGCATGACGGCCGCGAAGGCCGTGTCATACTTGTCGAGCTGCCCCTGCGTGGGCAGGCCCATGTCGATGGTCCCAAGCTTGATCTGCTGCGCCTGCTCGGGCGGGCCGCCCAGGACATTGTTGGGAAAGATATTGATCTTGATGGCGTCCTCGGTGCGCGCCGCAACCCGGCTCGCGAACTGCTTGGCCGCCGTATTCGCGGGATGATCCTCCTGCGCGAAATGCGCCCAGCGCAAAGTGAGTGGGGCGGCATGGAGCCGCACGCAAGGCGCTGCCAATGTCAGGGCGGCGCCGGCGCCGCCCGCCTTGAGGAATCTCCTCCTGTTCATGGTCTTCTCCTTGTATCAGGCGCATCAGACGCGAAAGCCGAAATATTTCGGCAAGAACAGCGCAAACCAGGGCACGAAGGCGACGATGAGGAGTCCAATGATCACCATGATCAGATATGGCAGCATGGCACGTGAGGCGGCCTCGATGTCGCAGCGCATAATGGCACAACAGACATAGAAGCCCACACCAGCAAGCGGCATGAAACCGCCGATCCCCATGGCGATGATGAGCACCAGCGCATAGTGCATCTCGCTGAGGCCAAGCTTGCCGGCGATCGGAATGAGCAGCGGGGCGAGCACATTGAGCGAGGGCAAGCCTTCGAGCAGCACCCCGACGCCGACGAGCAGCACGATCGAGCCGAGCATGAAGATTTCGGTGCTGTTGCCGAAGGCGTGCAGGAAGGTGACGAGGCGCTGGGGCAGGTAAGCCACGGTCAGTGTCCAGGAAAAACCTGAGGCCGCGGCGAAGATAAAGAGCAGCACGCCGGAGAGGGCCGCGGTATCGGCGACGGTCTCGATAAAGCTCTTCCAGCCCATGGCGCGATAGCCAACGGTCGCACGAGCGAGGCCGTAAACGACCGCGAACGCGGCGACCTCTGTCGGTGTGGCAACCCCCGCCAATATCCCGCCGATCAGAATGACAGGCATCTGGAGTGGCAGCACGGCGCCGAGCGCGGCCCGACCGATCGCAGGAAACGAGGCGCGTGCGGCTGGCGGAGAGCCTGCGCGGCGGGCGCGCACATAGATCAGCGCCATCAAGCAGAACGCCATGACGGCGGCGGGGATGAGGCCGCCGATGAACATGGCCGCGAGCGACACGCTCGTGATCGATCCGACGATGAGCATGGCGATACTGGGCGGGACCGTTTCGCCCATGATGGCGGAAGCGGCGAGCACGGCCGCGCCTTCGGCCGCTCCATGGCGCTGGCGGAGCTGCTCGCGCATGACGGTGCCAACAGCCGCCACATCCGCGGGCTTCGAACCCGAGAGGCCTGAGACGACGTACATGCTCGCAACCGTGACCTGCAGCAGGCCGCCGCGCAAATGGCCGACTAGAGCGTGGATGAAGCGCACCAGCCGCACGCTGATATCGCCGCGCTCCATGATCAGCCCGGCAAGAATGAAGAACGGCACCGCGAGGAGAATGTAATTGCCGGTGCCGTTGACCATGGTCTGGGGCAGCACCACGAAAGAACCGTCCGCCGTCCAAAGATAG
>CATPCO010000799.1 GCA_955652925.1 uncultured Xanthobacteraceae bacterium
GGCGCGGCCAATCCATCGCCGCCCATCGGCCCTGCGCTCGGCCAGCGCGGTCTTGCCATCATGGAGTTCTGCAAGCAGTTCAACGCGCAGACCGCGAACATGGAGAAAGGCACCCCCATTCCGGTTGTGATCACGGTCTACCAGGATCGCTCGTTCGCTTTCGAGATGCGCACGCCCCCGGTCTCCTATTTCATCAAGAAGGCAGCCAAGCTCACGAGCGGATCGAAGACACCTGGCCGCGAAATCGCCGGCGCCGTGACCAAGGCGCAAGTCAAGGAAATTGCAGAAAGGAAAATGAAGGACCTCAACTGCGACACCATCGATGCCGCCATGCGGATGGTCGAGGGCTCGGCCCGTTCCATGGGCATCGAGGTCGGAGAGTAGAAACTATGGCACATCTTGGAAAACGCACGACTGTGGTGCGCGAGGGCGTCGACCGCAGCAAGCTCTACCCGCTCGAAGAAGCGGTCAACATGGTCAAGGAAAGAGCAAAGGCCAAGTTCGACGAGACGATCGAAGTGTCGATGAATCTCGGGGTTGATCCACGTCATGCCGACCAGATGGTGCGGGGCGTTGTCACGCTTCCGAATGGCTCGGGCCGCAACATGCGGGTTGCCGTTTTCGCGCGCGGCGCTAAGGCCGACGAGGCCAAAGCTGCGGGCGCCGATGTGGTCGGGGCGGAGGACCTCGCGGAGAAAGTGCAAGCGGGCAACATCGACTTCGACCGCTGCGTCGCAACGCCCGACCTGATGCCTCTGGTCGGCCGGTTGGGCAAAGTTCTCGGGCCTCGGGGCATGATGCCGAACCCGAAGGTCGGCACCGTCACCATGGACGTAACCAGTGCGGTAAAGGGCGCCAAGGGCGGTTCGGTCGAGTTCCGGGTCGAAAAGGCCGGCATTGTGCAAGCCGGAGTGGGGAAAGCATCCTTTCCCGCCGACAAGCTCGTGGCCAACATCAAGGCATTCGCCGACGCCGTTCAGAAGGCAAAACCCGCCGGCGCAAAGGGCACCTATATGCAGCGGGTCGCGATCTCCTCGACCATGGGTCCGGGGGTGAAGGTCGAGCCGGGAACGCTGTTTCAATAGACGACAGAAGACGGACGACAGAGGACAGAGGACAGAAGAAGACCGCAACGGTTCTCTTTATCTGTCCTCCGCCGTCCCTCGGCTAGGCCGCCGATCGCCGCCCCCAAAGCTCGTCGCTGGCTAGCTTTGCGCCTTCGGCCAGCGAGCGCAGCTTTGCCCACATGATGCTGGGATGCACGCGCTGGGCAAATGGGCTCTGGGCAAAGCCGCAATCTGTGCCGCCCATCACGTTTTCACGTCCAACGACATTGGCGAGCCGCACAATGCGCTGAGCCACGAGCTCGGGGTGCTCCACGATGTTGGTGGCATGGCTGATGACGCCCGGGATCAACACCTTGCCCGTTGCAAGCTCTACGGTGCGCCAGACCACCCATTCGTGCTCATGGCGCGGGTTGGCAGCCTCGAACTGATAGGCTCCCACATTCACCTGCAACATGAGATCGACGATGTCCTTCATCGGCACGTCGAAAGCGTGTGGTCCGTTCCAGCTGCCCCAGCAGATGTGATAGCGGGATCGCTCCCGCGGGATGCCTTTGAGCGCGTGATTGAGCGCGTCGATGCGCAGTTGCGCCCATTCGCGATATTGCATGTGCGTCATGGGCGGGACCATCCTCTCGTGCATATAGGGCAGGAACGCGTCATCGATCTGCACGTAGAGGCCGGCGTCCACAATCGTCTTGTATTCCTGGTGTAGACAGTCGGCGAGCGCGAGCAGAAGGCTTTTCTCATCGGGATAGTGCTCGTTCTTCGCGTTCGGGAGTGCGCTCGCCGGGGCGACCACCGGCAGGAACGCGCCCTCGACTGCGGCCTTGGCGGCCGCAGCCTTGAGATTTGCAATATCGCGCTTGACCTGGACGTCGGAGTAACGAAGCGGCCCGTTGACGACGAAGCGGGAGCCGAGCCGCTTGCTCAATCCGGAAATGCGGTCGTACTCGGCATAGAATTCAGGGAAAGCAACGCGATCCTGTCCGCCGCCGACGGCAGCGAGCGGGTCTTTTGCCTCCTCGGAAGTGAGCGGCCTTGCTGTAACCCCGGAGAGCCGATCGTGCACATAAAAGGCCCAGTTGCGGCCCTTGCTGAACTCACCGTCGCTGACGATGTCGATCCCCGCTTCGGCCTGTTGCCGGACGACTTTCTCGATCGATTGTTTGAGACAGGCTTCATACGCCGCCTTGTCGTAGGGTTGCCCATCCTCGATCTTGTGCAGAAATTCAATCAGCTCTGGTGGCCGCACCAGGCTGCCGACATGGGTCGTTCGAACGCGGTCGGGTGTGCCGGGCATGGTCGATTCCTCCGCACGGGACCGGACGACCCTAACACACCGCCGTCATTCCGGGGCGCCGCGAAGCGGCGAACCCGGAATCCAGTAACCACAGCTGTAATTAATAGGAATGGCGGTGGTTACTAGGTTCCCGGCTCCCTCGCTGCGCTCGGTCCCGGGAATGACGCCGCATTTGATTCGAATTTTGGAAACGCTGCACTAACAATCCGCCCTACGCGATGTTGTCAGCCCAAGGCAGCGTCGATCTTGTCGTAATACTTCTTTACCAGCTCGACGTTGCCCGGGAATTGAATGGGTTGCGCGGCTTTGAGCGCCTCATTGAGCTCTTCCAGCAATTGTTTCTTTTCGTTGTCGGGGATTGTCTTGTCCGCGCTAACGTCCTCGATCTCTTTCTTGATCGCGCTCTGCGGGTCGGTGAACGCCTTGGTCTGCGGATCGATCGCGGCCATCACCATGGAGATATTGGCAGCGACCGCTTCGTATTCGACGAAGTTCTTGAAGCCGTACTTCTTGGTGACCGCTTCGAGCTCGGCTTCATATCTGGGATTCGGGCTGCGCGAGGCCGCACCCTGCATCTTCTCCACTACCACGGACATGTCCTTTTGGGCAGCGATGAAGCCTTCGACGTGCTTTTCCGTGAGCTTGATCTGGCCGATCGTGGACTGCGCCCAGACGGTTGCCGAGCACGCTGCAACGGCGGCGGTCACAACAGCCGCGATGGTCGCACGAATTGTATGGCGCATATCGCACCCCCCAAAGTTGCTAGTCGGCCTTGACGCTAGCGCCCTCCCGTGACGAAAGTTGGACCCTCGGCTGGGCCTGCTTGGCCGGGCATCCCCCCATCCGAAAAAGGCGAAATTTGCTTGCAATCCCACTTGGCAATGAGGCCCGGAACGGCTACATAGGGTCGAGGGCGTGCCGGCCCTGGGCCGTCGGCACGCCTTTGTGCGCGCTCACTGGAAAGACTGCGAATTGGCTTCTCTTCCTTTTGGATCCTGGTCTGGAAGGAAAACGGGGAGTTTGAATTCCTTACTGAGGCCAGCGGCTTGCGGCGGTGTGCGGAAGTCCATCCTGAGGTGCGGTTGGCGGTGCGAGCTTAAGCCCGCCGGCGCGGGCGTCATCCCCGTTCGGGTACCGGACCGTGATCAGGTCGCAATGGGCCGTCTTCGATTGAAGACCAAGCCATGAAAGGTTGAGAGTTTTCGGTGGATCGAGCAGCCAAAAAGGAAGTGGTAGCGACCCTCAATGGTGTCTTCAAGGACACCAAGGTGGTGGTTGTCGCGCACTATTCCGGCCTCAACGTCCCTCAGATGCAAGCTTTGCGCAAGCAGATGAAGCAAGCGGGCGCGGTCGTAAAGGTGGCGAAGAACCGGCTGGCCAAGCTCGCCTTGGACGGAACGGATGCGGCCGTGGTCGTGCCTCATCTGACGGGACCGACCCGGAATGCGTATTCGGGTGACCCCATTGCTGCGCCGAAGGCCGCCGCCGATTTTGCCAAGGGCAACGAGAAGTTCGTGATCCTTGGCGGGGCGATGGGCAAGCTTGCGCTCGATGCGAATGGTGTCCGGGCGCTCGCAGCCTTGCCGTCGCTTGATGAGTTGCGGGCGAAGATTATCGGCCTCGTTCAGGCGCCCGCGACCAAAGTCGCCCAATTGCTCAATGCTCCCGGCGCCAAGGTCGCCCGCGTGGTTCAGGCCTATGCCAGCAAGGGCGAAGCGGCGTGAAAAGCTCCACACCTCGATCGTTCCTCTACGAATAAGGATGTCCAATGGCTAATCTGCAGAAGCTCGTCGACGACCTCTCGCAACTCACGGTGCTTGAGGCCGCTGACCTCGCCAAAATGCTGGAAGAGAAGTGGGGCGTCTCCGCCGCGGCGGCGGTTGCAGTCGCGGCTGGGCCGGGCGCGGCCGCAGCGGCACCCGCCGAGGAGAAGACCGAGTTTACGGTCGTGCTCGCTTCCTACGGAGAGAAGAAGATCGACGTGATCAAAGAGGTTCGTGCGATCACCGGCCTCGGACTCAAGGAAGCGAAGGACCTGGTTGAAGGCGCACCCAAGCCCCTGAAGGAAGATATCCCCAAGGACGAGGCTGAGAAGATCAAGGCCCAGCTCGAAAAGGCCGGGGCCAAGGTTGAGTTGAAATAAGCGAGGCAACGAAATCCGCGGACGAGCGCAGCGCGACCCGCGGATTTCGACCAAAGTGCGACGCTTGGTTCAGCAAGTCTATCCGGGCATCCAGTCCCGCAATCGTAGCCAGTGAGTCGTCAGTGCCGGCAGTCCGGCTTGCGAGGAAACACAAAAGGGTGATTTCGGGTTAAGTCTCCCGGAATCGCCCATATCTGGGCCTAGCGGCAGCCCAGAGGTGGCGGTTCGGCACGATCCGAACCAGAAAAATGCGGGCCCCGACGCCTGTCCTGATGGTCGCGATGGATTGCGACTTTCCGGAGAGTCGTCAGCGGCCCGGCGGTTCGACAACACGAGAGACGAGATGGCGCAGACATTTACGGGTCGCAAGCGCGTTCGCAA
>CATPCO010000800.1 GCA_955652925.1 uncultured Xanthobacteraceae bacterium
GTACTTGTGTAGGCTGTCACGTCTATTTCTGACGCCCTGTTCTTGGGTCGCTTAGGCGGACCGTAATCCCGGCCAGCGCGGCGGCGGCTCCATGCTGCTCTTGCGGATGAGGGGCGCGGTCTCGGACGACGACATGAACTTGAGCAGCGCCCGCGCGGCATCGCGATGCTTCGACACCGCCAGCACACCGAGGGCGAAATAGACGTGGCCTCAACTGCGGACACGGCCGCCGTCCACGTTGAGCGTCTGTCCCGTCATGAAGGCCGCGTCATCGCTAGTCAGGAACGACACCGTGCCCACGAGATCGGCCGGCGTTTCTGGCCGCTTGATCGCCTGCATGGAGGCAGCGTGGGTGTATTCATCCTCCATGCTCGCCATGCCTGCGCGTGGAACTCGCGCAAGCGTGCCGGGCGAGCGCGTAAGGCCCGGAGAGATCGCGTTGACCGTAGTCCCGAAGGGCGCAAGCTCGCTCGCCAACGCCCGCGTGATGCCGACAATGCCGGCCTTGCTCGCCATGTAGTGTACGAAACCGCTCACCACCGAACCGAGTGTGCTCGATGCCATATTGACTATCCGTCCCCATTGGCGCTGCTTCATGGCCGGCGCGAAGGCAGCGCTCATGAGAAACACACTGTCCAGATTGATCGCCAGCACCCGCCGCCAGTCCGCAAACGTCATTTCATCGAAGGGCTGATTGGGAAAAATGCCGGCGCAATTGATGAGGATGTCGCAGCGACCAAAATGTTTAGTGACGTCGCTCGCAAGCGCCTTGACCGACTCCACCGAGGACACGTCGCATGTGCAGGCGAGCGCTTGCCGGCCGGCCTGCTCAACCATGCTCACAGTGTTGCTGCCCGAAGCGATATCGGCAATCACAATATGGGCTCCGTCCTGAGCGAGCCTCTGCGCGAACGCCTGCCCGATACCGTTCGCCCCGCCCGAGGCGACCGCGATTTTATCGTGGTGGGATTTGGCCATGCGGTAACGCTCCGTTTCCCATGCCCGCTCATCGAACCAGACCCGCCGAATTCGGGCATCCAGCTTTCCGAATTTACTACTTCGGCTCGATCACCATCCCGGCCTGGCGGAGGCGCTCCACCAGCACATTGCCCAGGCCCGTTGCTGGGGTGAGCACGCCTCCGCGTGCTGAGCCGCCGGGTAGGCGACTCTCGGCGCAAAGGATGCTGAGCGCGGCCTCGCACAGACATTTTGTGGTGATCCGGTTTCCGGGATCACCGACATCCCGGATGAGAACGCCTAGTTTTTTCCCGATATCGGTTCTCCCGATCACCTCGCACCGCATCCATCCGTTCGCCATGGTCGTTTCGGATGGTCCTTCTCCGGGACCCGGCAGGAACGGCAGAAGCAGGCGGCGCCCTACGGCATGTTTCATCCCGGCGGTGAAGCCTTTCATAACTGCCGTTATCACGATTGCCTTCGCCTGCGCCAACGGCGGATCGTGTTTCAGATACTCCTGATACTGGAAAGCCGGGCCATAGGGCTCGCTATAACTTTCTGCGAGTGCGGCACTCCGGCGCACAACGCGCGTGTTTATGGCTGCCATGAAGAAGGGTCCGACCCAGGTTCCTACCTCCGCATCAAACGAGACCTGTGAGATGTCGCCGTTCCGCGCGGCCTCTTCGGCCGAATGATCCCGCTGGTCGAGTAGGAACGGATCGCGCATCAAATCCTGTTGTCGGCTCTGTTGACTGTAGATGAAAGTGGCGATTGTGCCCCCGTTGAACCCTCCAGATGCCTGAAAGTAGGCTTTAACGGAGGCGCAGGGCACTCCAAACGCCTGCCATGCACGGCGGACGACCAGCCACGCACCGAGGTCGGAGGGCACCGAGTCGAAGCCGCAAAAAGGGATGATCCGCGTTCCCTCCGCCGCACAGCGTGCGTGATAGCGATCGATCAGGACTCGCACCCACGTAGTCTCCCCAGTGATGTCGACGTAGTGGGTCCGGGACCGCACACAGGCGTCAACGACTGCGTCGCCGCTAATGCTGAATGGTCCGGCTGTATTGAGAAGGACGCGCGTGCGCGCCGTCATCACATCAAGAGTCGGCTGATCGCGGCTGTCCACGACGAGAATGTCGGCTTTCCGAGCCGCACCGCCGATTTGCGTTCTGACACTCTCGAGCTTGGCGCGGTTACGCCCCGCGATCGCAAAACGCAGCTCCCCACTATCCCTGTGCTTCACCACATAGGCGAGGGTCTGCCTCCCAACGAACCCAGTCGCACCGTAGAGTACCAGATCATAATCGCGGTCCGTCATCGGACAGGTTTCCACGCAATAAACTAATTATCGTCAATCTGGCATATCTTACTTGCCGGAGCTGGGTCGACCTGATCGAGCCCGTAAGAAGTCAGTCCACCGGCCCCGCGATAATAAGCGAATGAATAGAGGTTGTGCGACACGTCGCATTAGGGACAGACGAACTCGCCGCGAGCATATCTCGTCCGCAGCACCTCTCCGTCGGTCACTCGCGACGGTCCATATTCACGGAGACAAGACAATGCGTGCTCTTGCGGCAGCCATTACGCTGTTCCTCGTCACCACTCCCGCGCTCGCCGCCAGCCCACAGGTTGAGGCCCACGTCAAGGTGTTCCAGGCCGTTGGCGCTGATGCCAACAGGCTGAAAACATTCTGTGAAATGATGCAGATCGATGAAAAAATGGGCGAAAAGGAAGACCCGGCCCTTAAAGCCCAGATCGATAAATTGCTTGATCAGGTTGGGGCGGATTTCAAGGCCGCCTGGAAGGCTATCGAATACATCGACGAAAACTCGCCCGACGGCAAAGTGCTGA
>CATPCO010000801.1 GCA_955652925.1 uncultured Xanthobacteraceae bacterium
CCGTCGAGAAGACATTGGCTTCGGTATTCGAATCCAGGCCAGTCCACGGTGACTTGCCGGTTAGGTGAGGCTCGGTGAAATTCCGCTTACCCCTGATGTCGAACAGATTCTTGATGCCGTCGAAATCGAAAAAGAAAGCGTCGCTGCGACTGCCCGCGAAGAAGGTGTAGTAGCCCGCCTTGACGAGGTTGGGCCTGGCGCCGAATGAGACTTCTGCATCGGCGACGATCTTTTTCCCGGCAGCTTCGGCCGAGCGCGACTCCACGCCCTTGGCCAGAAATACATTGAAAGTCTGCTTGCCGTTTTGCGGCTTCGAAAACACGTAGCTAAGCGCTACGTCCGTCAGCAAATCACCATCGTTGTCGATGTTGAGCCGGTAAATGGCGTCGGGATGGAGCGCATCAGCATTTGGATTTGCATTGAGGATGATCACGGTTCTCGACGGGTCAGTGGGCGACTGGAACGCGTAGAGATCGCACAGGTCAAGTCTTTGGTCTCCGAGCGGCGGACCGAGGCTTAAGCCGGTAAAGTGGTTCGACATTTTTTTCCTCCTTTTGAAATTGAGAGTGGGAGATGCCGTTCGGCAGGATAGTAGCAAAAGGCTGGTTAAATGTCGTCCCGCTAAGGTCCGACGGGGTTGATGTGCTCAAAATGTGCCGGCGATCGGTGGCATACATGAGCCGGCCCGTTGTGCTGCGCCACGCTGCCTCAACTTCACCGAACATTTGGTCCAGAGAAACGATTGTGGCTGCTGATCCCAAGTTTCAGGCTGCACTGGCACTGCATCGGTTCGGCTTCGGCCCGCGCCCCGGGTCGATTGCCGCAATTGCGTCAGACCCGCGCGGCGCTGTTGTTGCGGAGCTGGAGAAGAAAGGCGCGGGGCAGATCACCGGACCTGACCTGTTGAGCAGCGCTGCGGCGTCGCGCGCCGTGCTCGAATTCAACGCCGAGCGGCAGGCGCAAGAGCGCCTGGACCGCAGGCGGCGCGAGGCGCAGCAGTCCATGGCCGGCCCTGACACCGCGCCCATGGCGGCGCCTTCCCAGGCCGCACCAAAGCCCAATGCACCCAAGCCCCCGCCCCGCTTCCCCAGCGCATCTTTCTGCAAGAGGCCAAAGCACGAATCGATGCGGCCTATGGCGCCGAGATCGGCTTTGTCGAGCGGCTGGTTTGGTTCTGGTCGAACCATTTCTGCGTTTCGGCGGACAAAGTTCCTGCCATGGCAGGAGCCTATGAGCGCGAGGCCATCCGCGCCCATGTGCTCGGCCCTTTCCGTGACATGCTTGCGGCAGCCGAAGGCCACCCGGCAATGCTGTTTTACCTCGACAACTCACAGTCCATCGGACCCAACTCGGTTGCAGGGATCAACCGTGACCGGGGTCTCAATGAAAACCTGGCGCGTGAAATCCTTGAGCTGCATACGCTCGGGGTGCGATCCGTCTACAGCCAGGTGGATGTGACCAACTTTGCCAAAGTGCTGACCGGCTGGACCATCATTCCGGCAGAGGTCGATCCCGATCACGGCGCCGAGTTCACCTTTATTCGGCGCATGCATGAGCCGGGCCCGCAGACGGTGATCGGAAAAATGTATCACGACCTCGGCGTAGAGCAGGGGCGTGCCGTTCTCGCCGATCTCGCGCGTCATCCTGCAACGGCCAAGCATATATCCACCAAGCTCGCGCGCCACTTCATCTCGGACGAGCCGGCAAGCACGCTGGTTGATCGCGTCGCGAAGCGATTCCTTGAAACAGACGGCAATCTGCGTGAAGTGGCAAAAGCATTGGTGAGTGCACCGGAGGCCTGGAGCGCGCCGCGTTCGAAGCTCAAACGTCCCGGCGAATGGATGATCGCGGCTTTGCGCGCGGCCGCGGTGGCGCCGGCCAATATCCAGCCGCTCATGCAGGCGCATAATCTGCTTGGTGAGCCGTTGTGGCGCCCTCCGGCGCCAAAGGGCTTTGACGATAACAGCGCGGCCTGGACGGATGGGCTCGCCCAGCGTCTGGATATCGCCAATCAGCTTGCGTTACGGCTTGCCGCGGGTGCAGCACCCGAGGTGACCCTTGAAGCCGCACTCGGGCCACTCGCCTCCGCCCAAACCCGGGAAGCGATTGCACGTGCCGCGACCCGCCCGCAAGCGCTCACGCTGTTGTTCATGGCGGCTGAATTCCAGCGACGATAAATTGCCGCAACGCTCTAATCGTTGGCGCTCCGCAAGGCGTCGCAGACTGCATCGGTGACCTGCTTCGTGGTTGCCTTGCCGCCGAGGTCGGGTGTGTGCAGCGATTTATTGGCCGTCACGCGCTCCACAGCTTTCATCAGGCGGTCGGTGGCCGGTTTCTCGCCCAGGTGCTCCAGCATCATCGCCGCCGTCCAGAAGGTGGCCACGGGGTTGGCGATGCCCTTGCCTGTAATGTCGAAGGCCGAGCCGTGGATCGGCTCGAACATGGACGGGGTCTTGCGTTCCGGATTGAGGTTTGCAGTCGGCGCGATACCGAGTGAACCGGCAAGCGCTGCGGCGAGATCAGAGAGAATATCCGCGTGCAGATTCGTGGCCACAATCGTGTCCAGCGTCTGCGGCCGCATCGTCATACGCATGGTCATCGCGTCGACCAGCATCTTGTCCCAGGTCACATCCGGGAATTCCTTTGCCACCTCGGCTGCGATTTCGTCCCACATCACCATCGCATGGCGCTGCGCGTTGCTCTTGGTGACCACTGTGAGCAGCTTGCGCGGTCGCGATTGCGCGAGCTTGAACGCAAAGCGCATGATTCGGGTCACACCAGGCCGCGTCATGATCGAGACGTCGGTGGCGACCTCTTCGGGCAGACCCTGGTGCACGCGGCCGCCGACTCCGGAGTATTCCCCTTCTGAGTTCTCGCGCACGATCACCCAGTCGAGTTCGGGACCGGACACGTTGCGCAGTGGACTCGTAATGCCGGGCAGTATGCGGGTCGGGCGAACGTTGGCGTATTGATCGAGCGGTTGGCAGATCGCCAGTCGCAAGCCCCAAAGCGTTATGTGATCGGGGATGTCCGGCGCGCCGACGGCACCGAATAGGATGGCGTCGAACTTGCGGAGCTGGTCAGCGCCATCTGCCGGCATCATGACGCCGTGCTTCCTGTAATAGTCCGAGCCCCAGTCAAAGCCCGTGAACTCCATCTTGAATCCGCCGTCGCGCTCGGCGCAGACATTGAGAACCTGCACGCCCGCCCGCACGACCTCCGGGCCGATTCCATCGCCACCCATGGCGGCAATCTTGTAGGTTTTCATCGTTAGATCTCCAAACCATCCTAACGCCTGCTCAACAAGTCGCGAATCTCGGTCAACAGCTTGACTTCCGCCGTCGGGCCAGGAGCCGGCGCCGGGGGCTCTTCACTCTTGAGCCGGTTTATCCCTTTGATCGCCAGAAAGAGCACCCATGCGATAATAAGGAAGTTCAAAGCAGCCGTGAGAAACTGCCCCCAACCAAGCACGGCGCCCTGTTTTTTGGCATCGGCATAGGACAGGCCTGGCTCCACTTTTGAAGAAAGCGCCGTGTAGTAGTTCGAAAAATCAAGGCCGCCGGTAACCGCACCGATGACAGGCATGACGATATCGTTGACCAACGACGTTACAATCGATCCAAACGCCGCGCCGATAATCACTCCAACCGCGAGGTCGATTACATTCCCGCGCATTGCGAATTTTTTGAATTCTTGCAACATAACGCCCTCCCTCTCCGAAATTGGAACAAACAGCCGCAGCGGCTGGCAGCGGGCCGTGCATCCTCTGGGCAAGGCCAAGTAATTCGCACTCCCTTGCCCGGTCAAGCTGGTCGAAGACACCCGAGGGGCGCCGCATCGGCGCGTGTTTCACTGAGATCGAGCCAGCAGGTCCACCTCTCCCCGCAGGGGAGAGGTCGGAATGGGCGCCTCGCGCCATTCCGGGTGAGGGGGCTACTACTCGTAAAGCTGATCCCCCTCACCCGGATCGCGCAAGCGCGATCCGACCTCTCCCCTCCGGGGAGAGGTATCGCGGGCTGCACCTTCGCGTGGTGATCGAACGTCATCGAAACTGGCTCTAGCCGGTCGCGAGCAGCGTGCTGAGCTCCGTTGCGGTTAGGCCGGCAATGCCCATGCGCTCTCGCGTAAGCCCTTCCTCGCGGTAGCCACGTCCCGCGACAATCGATGCGATCTCAATGACTGCATCAGCACGCGGGGTCGGCACGCCCGCCAGACGGCCCAGCTCGGAAATCACAACGAGCCCGTACGGCACGTCCTCGTTGAAGAAGCGATGGTCAATACCGGCAGGCGCCTTGATCCAGCGGTTCGGCTCGCTGTTGTGGAAGACGTGGTAGGCGGTCCCGCCGTCACGGCCGGCGGCATTCGTGTAGCCCATGCGAAAGAAGAATTGCGGCAGCGGCTCGATCGCAACCCCAAGCGCAGCGGCAACCGCGATCCGCTCCCTGTCCAGCGCATCGATCAACCGGCCGACACCAGGCGTGATGCCGTCGTAATAATGGCAGTAATCGCCGCCAGTCGATTCCACCCGGCCGACATTGAGCAGCAGCGCCGGCGGATGATGGATCGCATTCGTATAGGGAAACACCGTGTGCAGGAGCGAGGGCCGCGGCTCGATGTGGGGAAATATCTGGCGCACCACACTCGCGGCGATCTTGAGCTTCTCTCCGGGAAAGGCTGCAAAATACAAGATTTGCGCGGCGCGCGTAATGTTGATCCTGTGCGGCGTGCTCTTGCGGCAAATGAACGGCAGGCTTGATGAATCGCAGTAGAGCCCGAGCCGTCCGCCCGCTTTGCGGATCGTGTTGGGAATAAGAAGAAGCGTGTGGCCGGGAGCCGCCATGACGAGCTGCTCCGGGCGGATATGCGGCGCGAGCACGCGCGCCGTGTCCTCGTGCGCATGCGTCGGCACCATGATGAGGATGAGGTGCGCGCCGGCGAGCGCGGCTGCGGCATCATTCGTGATCAGCGAAAGCGGTGCGAAGCCGTCCCCGAGCGTTCCTTCGTACTCAACACCACCAATGGCAGACAACGGATCGGTCGTGCTGCGGCTGCGGCTGTAAAGGCGAATGTCAAAGCCCCGCCGCGTGAGATAAGCCGCCGCCGCGCAGCCGCCATGACCCGCGCCGATTATGGCAACGGTCTTGATCGGTGCCGCGTCCATCAGCCTATGCGATATTTCGCGATCTTGGCCTCGTCCACCTCAACCCCCAGGCCGGGTCCATCAGGCGCATGGAGAACACCTTTGTCGAACCGGAACGGCTGCCTGATGATGTCATCGAGATATTTGTGACCGGCCACCTTCGTAACCAGATATTCGGCCGTCGATGTAATTGGTATGGTGCCGGCCAAGACGATCTCGGGAGAAGACACGGCAAGATGCAGGTCGGCTGCGACCCCGATGCCCATTTCGGCTGATCCGTTGATGTCGCAGGGGAGCGCCGCCGCACCGGCGACCGCAAGCAGGCGCTTTGCGCCCGCGAAGCCGCCCGGCTTGGTGTAGTAGACCGAGAGCATCTGCGCGGCATTGCGACGCACGATTTCAAGCACATCCTGCGCCGACCAGGCGCTCTCATCCGCCATGACCGGAACGTTGATGCGGGCGCTCACCTGCGCCATGGCATGTAAACCTTCGACCGGCTGCTCGGCATAGATGAGGTCGTATTTTTCCATCGTGGAAAGGACGCGCGCCGCTTCGCGCCAGGTCCGATAACCCTGATTGGCATCGACGCGAATCTTGCCCGCGCTGCCGATGGCTTGCCGCACCGCCGCCACCACCTTGATGTCCCGCTCAGCCTCGACTCCGATCTTGACCTTGATCGTTGCGACGCCCTCCGCGATCACCTCGGCGGCCTCGCGCGCCGCGGCCGGCGCATCCATGATGCCGATGCTGTGAGCGATTTCGACACCCTCGCGCACCTTGCCGCCGAGCAACTGATAAACGGGAAGGCCGTAAATCTTTCCGATGGCGTCGTGCGCGGCAACGTCGATCGCGGCCTTGGCGTAAGGATAGCCTCGCAGCGCGCGGTTCATGCGTACATGCAGTTGCTCGATCTCGGTGACGTTTTGACCGGCTATGGCCGGCAGGAGGAAGTCCCGGATGGCGATCGCGGTCATCGCCGGTGTCTCGCCATAGCGGGTGCCGTGATCGCCGCCCCAAGTGCCAATCACCTGCGCCTCGCCCCAGCCGACAATGCCGCTCTCGAGATCGAGCCGAAGCACAGCGTAGCCTTCGCCGATTCGCGCCGTATGGCCGACCCAATGATGGGGTCGCCTGATCGGCAGCGCGACGAGAAAGACTTCGCCGCCACGGATCTTCACGCTGGACATGGTCATGGACACACAAGGTAGCCCGGACGCAACGCAGTGCAAGCCTGTAGGTTGGGTCGAGCGCTTGCGAGACCCAACACCTCCCGCGCTGCTCAATGTTGGGTCTCGTGAAGAACTCGACCCAACCTACCGCCTACCGACTATTCACGCTGAGAAGGTAGCGCGGTAGGTTGGGTCGAGCGCTTGCGAGACCCAACAACATCTGCCGAACGCGGAGTGTTGGGTCTCGTGAAGAACTCGACCCAGCCCTACCGAGAAGCCATCATGGAAGACAAGGTCACCATCCCTGCGCTCACGCAGATGAAGCGGCAGGAACGCAAAAGCGTCGGCGTGGTCGCTTGGGATTATCAGATCGCGCGCATCGCGGATCGAGCCGGGGTGGATATCGTCTCGGTCGGAGATTCGGTCGGCGTGAATCTGTGGGGACATGACAATCCGCTCGAAGTCTCCATGGATGAGATGCTCGTGGTCTGCAAGGCAGTGCGGCGCGCCGTCCGGCGCGCGCTGGTGAGCTGCGATTTTCCGTTCGGTCCCCTGCAGGAAGGAACGCAGAGCGCGCTGCGCGCGGGCATCCGGCTCATCAAGGAGGGCGGCGCCGACATGGTCAAGCTCGATGCCGCCGCCGAGTTTCCCGATGCGGTACGCGCGCTCACGCGCGCCGGCATTCCCGTCTTCGCCCAGTTCGGGCTCACCCCGCAGACCGCGTTGCGCTATGGGGTACCCTACAGCGCGCAGGCATTGCCCGGCGCGCTGATACCGTCGGAGATGACGGCGAAGCTGGTCGAAGAAGCAAAGCTTCTCGAAGCGGCCGGCGCGGCGCTCCTTGACTTCACCAATTCCGGGCCTGTCGCGGGAAGCGCAGTGGTCGAGGCCGTCTCCATCCCGGTGCTCGGAGGCTTCGGCGGCGGCCCGTGGCTCGACGGGCGCATGCGGCTCGCGCACACCGCCATCGGCTATGGGGAGAAATGGATCGATTCCAAAACCGAGACCTACGCCAACGCGGCGAAGCTCAGCCTCGAAGCCTTCGCCGCTTTGATTGCCGACGTGCGCGCAGGACGCCAGATCAAGGGGTGAGCGGCTATCCCACCAGCTCGCGCGTGCCGGATGCAAACAACTCGTCCGCCGTCACCTTCTTGCTGATGATGCCCTGAGTGAGCGCATGCGCGATGAGCTCCTCGATCACCTGCCGGTTGGGAGCAATGCCGTAAGGGAGAGGATCGCCCGTGATCTCCATCACGCGCCGGTGCATCTCATCGACGGCGGCCGGTTTGTCGATCTTGCCGGCCTTGAGGCGCTCAACATAGCGACGCTTGGCTTGCGCAAAAGCATGGAACACGTCCGCAGCCAGGCCGGGATGCGCAGCGAGCAGCTCGTCTTTGATCACGAGTGTATGATTGATCGGGTAGTGGCCGCTGCGGCGCAGCGCCGAAAGCCCCGCCTCGAGGGCATTCGGGATCAATGGCTTCACGTCCGGCGACTTCACCTCAACCCCGACGGCGGCAGGAAGCTCGCCGGATGCCAGCATGTCCTCCATCTTCTTGCCCGCCTCGATCGGCACGACGTTTGACGGCGGCCGGTACTCCGCCACGTGCTCATCCCCGGAAAGCACCCAGGTGATCTTGGCAAGATCGACTCCGTATTCCTCCTGCAGGATGCTTCGCGCCCATACGCCGGTGGTGACGGTGTAGCCGCGGTTGACGCCGACTCTTTTGCCTTCAAGGTCCTTGGGTATGCGAATGCCGGCCTTGCTATTGGCCAGAATGGCGCCGTGATGAAAGGCGCGCACCAGAAAAACCGGGACCGCGGTCATGCGCTTGCCGTGCGCTTTCGCACAGATATAGGTCGTGATTGCCATCTCGCAGATGTCGAATTCGAGGCCGCGCACCATGCGCCGGAACGCGGCAATGAGCGGATCGACCTCAATGAACTCGAATTCGAATGTGCGTGGTTTGACGCTGCCGTCCTTGAGCGCCTGGTTGTTGCCTTGGGTGCGGGTGACGGTTTTCAGTTTCATGGAAGACGACAGAACTCGTAGGTTGGGTCGAGCTCTTCGCGAGACCCAACGCCATGGTGCTTGCTTGCCAGGTTGGGTCTCGTAAGCACTCGACCCAACCTACGATCATACTGTTGTCTGCGCCACGCCCGGCCTCGACGTGAGCGCCTCTTTCGCGGCGTCCTTGAATGCCTGATCCGCCGGCAACACCACGGAAGCCGAGCGCACCCGGTGATGCGCGGGATCGACGCCGGGAGGCGTCACGCCCTTTTCGACCAGCGCCTTGGCCGCACGCATCAGCCGGTGGCGCGCCATGATGATGCCGTTGTCGGTCGAGACGAGGTTCTCCTTGCTGCGGTCGCAGACCGGCCCCATGCTCTCCTGCAACGAGGCGTCCTGAATGGCGAAGCCGGCAACGCCGCTGAACGTCTTGCCCGCCTTCTGGGCGGCGCGATCTATCAGATAGTCGTTGTCCTTGTTGGCGAGCGGCCGGTAGCTGCCCGGCACGTATTTGCAGTGCACGCCCGCGCCGTCGCGCATGGCGTCGACTTCGCGGCGGGTGAGCGCGCGCACGGGGTGAAAATCGTAGCTCCAGGCCCAGCAGTTCTCGTCATCGATGGGAATCCAGAAGTGACCATGAACGGGATGGTCGCCGCGCGGAGGGATCATGGTGAAGCAGGGCATGACCCATGGCGTAATACGCCAATAATAGTTGCCGTTCTCGGCATTACGGCGCGCACCGATATAGAGGCCGCCGGGTTGCTCCACGACCTCGAAATAAGGCTGCATGTCGGAAAGATTGTACTCGTTGCCCTTGGCGCCCTTGAACAGCGGGTCGCTGCTCAAGTCGCCGCGATGCAGAAACGAGACGTGGCTCGAATCGATGCCGCCCTCCATCGCCTGCAACCAGTTGCACTCCTGCAGGCGCTTGGAGAGAAAGGTCTGCTCGGGAGGCACGGTCGCGAATTCCCATTCCGGTAACGGCGGGGGCTGTTGCGGCGGACCCATATACGCCCACAGCACCGGACCACGCTTGACCAGAGGATAGGACTTCAACTTGATCTTCTGGCAATAACCGCTTGCGCGCGGCTCGGACGGCACATCGACGCACTGGCCGGTCACGTCGTATTTCCAGCCGTGATAGGCGCAGCGCAGCCCGCCCTCCTCGTTGCGGCCGAACCAGAGCGACACCCCGCGATGGGCGCAGAATTCGTCGATCAGTCCATGCTTGCCGTTGCTGTCGCGAAAGGCGAGCAGGCGTTCGGATAGAATCTTCACGCGCACGGGCGGGCAGTCATTCTCGGGCAGCTCTTCGACGAGCAGCGCCGGAAGCCAATAGCTGCGGAAGAGTTGACCCATGGGCGTACCGGGGCCCGTTTGCGTCAACAGATCGTTTTGTTCTTTCCGCAGCATGAGCGTGTTCCGATCCCAATCCGTCATCCGGGTTCGCGGCCTTAGACCGCGCCAGCCGATCTCGGGTTTGCCCGAGATCGGCAACTCTAAGCGCCCAAGTCGGCAACAGCCGATTTGGGGGATGACGCGCGGCTCCTCACGCAGAACATAGATTGCCGGCGTAGGCCCGGCAATCACCGCCCGCGCTCAACAGCATTCGAAGCCATCGAGAGCAATCAGCGCGTTCTTGAGCCAGAACGGCGGCAGGTCATCTTCGACCACCTGCTCCAGCGGCTTGAAAATTCGAAACTGGTGGCGCTTATCGCTTCCCGTCCAGAACGCGACCACCGTCTCGCGCGGCGGGCAGCCGGGTAGGCCACAGGCGATTTCCGACACCAGAATGGTTGTGTCATGCGCCAGCCGGAAGCGCTCGCGCGTCCATTGCTTTATCCGATCGAGCGCCTCTGCCCGTGGCGGCTCTTCGTTCCAACGCCGCAGCATCGATCTCCGCTCGATCTCGGCTTCTATTGCTCTGACCATATCACCACACGATGTGGCGCACTTTCGCCCGATACGCCATATTGTGCTTTAGACCCAGTTCCGATGACGTTCGATCACCACGTGATGGTGCAGCCCGCGGTACCTCTCCCCGGAGGGGAGAGGTCGGATCGCGCTTGCGCGATCCGGGTGAGGGGGATCAGCTTTACGAGTAGTAGCCCCCTCACCC
>CATPCO010000802.1 GCA_955652925.1 uncultured Xanthobacteraceae bacterium
ACTACGGCCGCCGCCTGACTTTCTGACCGGTTGAAATGTGGGAGCGCCCCGGTTTTCCGGGGCGCTTCCGGCTAGGCACAAAGTTGCGGGGGGGTATATGCACGGCGATGATCAGCGATAGCCCGGTCTTGAACAAATCACCGTTAGGAAAAATGATGGCCAGCGACGACAAGAAAATTAAAACCAACTCCACTCCAGAAAATGAGGCCCCACCGGAAAAGAAGAGAACTTCCGGCGCAGAGCCATCCAAGGCTGACAGCGGAGAATTAGCTGCCGCCTCACCCTCCGGCTATAGTAGGGGCGAGGGTCAGAAACCCGTTTCTGAAGCTTATAGGGATAATTGGAACGTGATTTTCGCGAAGAAAAAGGCGGGTCAACCGCCGCTAATTCTCAATCGTATCAGCAAAGGCTCGTGCAAAACGCACGGCAAGCGCCCTCGCATCTGATCTAAGTTGGTCGTCGGTTTTTGGGCGGGTCTTCGTGCTTTTGACGGTGACTTCTACAACGAGTTTTCCGCCACCGACATCCTGCTCGGACCAGGTGATCTTTGCTCGCACGTGATCATCGTCGAGAGGCGCCAGTTCGATGTCCACGCCTTTTGCCACGGTCGCTCCGCTTTGATGTCAGGAACTATACCACGCTTGCATGCACAGATGCTTCTCGTATAACCGCGAATCCCGACCAGTTATTCCGGCCGCCCACGGGCGGCTTTTCCACTTTAGGTACTTTCAATAACTTATAGGGAATGAGTTCGCTGTTAGCACCGCCGCGCTCAAAATTAGTTTCGAGAACCGCAATGCCGCGAGTAAACTCCAGAGGAGCTCTTAAAACCCAATTGTCTTGACGTACAGCACAACGAAAATGATAAGTCCCAGCGCGCAAGCGAGTATCGTAAGTTTCGTGTTGTCGCTTGGACTATTCGTCGTTTGTTTGGTCAACTCATTAGCGTTTATCATGGGAATCACCTGGGATCAGAATTTAATTCTCTCAGCATGGTTGATGTACGTATGAGGAAAAAGGGAGTTTTCACCCCTCTTTAGCTCACTTCTACTCGCACGACTGGTTGGCGTCTGAGCAAAATTGCTCACTCTGCGACGGTAACTATGTTGTCGCGCGAGGGCGCGGCAAGTCGCCATGCGCAGCGCGTCACGAGCTTTTATCGCGGTACCCAGGTCGATTTCGCCGCGATAGGAGAATATCTGCCGCAGTTGCCGGGTACCCGTAAGGAGAACCAAGCGGGGTTTTCGCACCCATCAGACCATGCAAAGTGGTCCGTGCGGGTCAGCCTGCCACAGCAATAACGCCTCGGATGATGCGGTTGCGAGCGCCAACGAGCATCGACCCGATTGCCCCGACTCGCTCTAGGCCGAGCTGTCCGCGATCAAATCGAATGAACATTCCGTCGATCGCTGCGAACCGATCCGTAATTGAATCGTCCAGGATGCGAGTGCTCATGAGCTTGGCCACAGGAACATTCGTGCGAATGTCGTGCGCTTCCAGCATTGTCGCCGTGGCAAACCGCAGGGCCCGGTTGAGAAGGTCAGGAGGTATTTCATCAGAATTCACATCGGCGTTGCCGGAGACGATTGGCTGAATGAGGTCGAACGCGAGTTGGAAGTTCTCGCGTGACACAGACGGTAGAACCAAGCTCTCCTGGCTTCGGATCTGGCAGTAGAACCCCGCCACCGTAACCATGAATCGGGTATACGCCTGCCGCAAGCACCGCTCGTGGAATGTCTGTGCCGTCTCCTCGGACACCTCCCCGCGTAGCACCGCGCATATCGTGGCTGCGGCGCTAAGCGCGCCAAGAAAGGCAAGATGGACACCAGTAGAAAACAGCGGATCGATGAAGCCCGCCGCATCTCCGGCAAGCCGATAGCCTGGGCCAGCGAAAGCCTTGGCAAAGTAGGAGTAGTCGCGCCAACTGCGGACCTCTCCTTCCCGCGAGGCTTCATAGATGAGGGAGGTCACATCCGGGGATAATTCGAGCGTCTTTGCAAAATAATCTTCCAGCGAATGCGCGGCCTTGCGACGGTGCTTGTAAACGTCACGATGAACGACCACTCCGACGCTCAGTGTTCGGTCGTGCAGCGGTATGGCCCACGTCCAGCCGGAGCCATCACTCAATGCTTCCATCGAGAACGCGCCTGGATGTTGGACCCCATGACGGTCCCGATACGCACGCGCCCCCCGGAAGTAACCGCCCATGGCGACGTTCGCAAACGCAACCTCTTCCTGTCGATTTCTGAAGTAGCGCGCGGAGAGAAGTCCCGCCTGACCTGTCGCGTCGACCATGTAGTCAAAGGAGATTCGCCTGCTTGATCCGTCGGCACTGCGCGTGGTCGCAGCCACGGGACGGCTATCTTCGAATTCCACCGAAGTGACCGCCGTTTGTTCGAGAACGCTGGCGCCGCAGGTGCGGGCGTGGTCCAGGAGAATCGCATCGAATTCCGATCGAAGAACTTGAAAACTGTGCGGATAACGGCTGAGCTTCGTAAAGTCGATGTAGCCGGCAGGCTGATCGTGCTTGATTCTGAAGAAAGCGCCATACTTCTTGACAAATCCGTGGCGCTCTACCCGTTCGAGCGCACCAACAAATTCGAGCAGGGGAATCACCGACGTAAGGAGCGATTCTCCGATATGGTAGCGGGGGAATCGATCTTTCTCACAAACGACGACGTCAAAGCCCTCGCGCGCGAGCAGCATGGCGGTCATCGACCCGGCGGGACCACCTCCCGCGACGAGGACGCGCGTTCTTTCCGTCATCATCCGGCAACCATCCCTATGGCGATGCACAGGCAACAATCTTGCAATCAAATGGCACCGGCGCTAGTCTTTTCAATTGCACAACCAATGTCCACTGCCTACATCAACAGAATTGGCACCGCCGTCCCGCCATTCGATGGCCACCAGAAGTTCGTCGACTACGCGCCCGCTCTGTTGAGCAGCAAATCGGCAAGGCAGCTCTTCCACAAGATGGTAGAGCGGTCACAGATCGAGCACCGGTATTCGTTTCTGCAACCGGGCCAGGGCAGCCAGGACGAGGGAGGGTTCGATATCCAGGGGTTTTATCAGCGCGGACGTTTTCCCGACACGGAAGCGCGAATGCGCTTCTATGAGCGCCACGCCCCGACATTGGCGGTACAGGCTCTCGACGATATTGATTTTTGCGGGTTCAAGGACGAGGTGACGCACCTGATCGTGGCATCCTGTACCGGGCTCTACGCCCCAGGCCTCGACATCGACATCGTGAACCACTTCGACCTGGGCTCGGAGGTCGAAAGGACCATCATCGGTTTCATGGGCTGTTATTCCGCTTTCAACGCTTTCAAGCTTGCGCGCCACATCATTCGTTCTGAACCGGACGCGAAAGTGATTATCGTCAACGACGAGCTGTGCACCATCCATATGCAAGACGTCGATGAACTTGAACGCATCCTTTGTTTTTCTATTTGGGGTGATGGTTGTTCGGCCTGCCTCGTTTCCGGCGAGCCCTCAGGAATTGAGCTGCGAAGCTTCCATTCAAAGCTCATCCCGCATGCCGCGGATCAAATGACCTGGCGCATCGGGCAGCACGGCTTCGACATGACTCTCTCCGGGCAAGTACCGCTGACCCTGCTGCATGGGTTGCCGAGCAACATTTGCTCCATCCTGGGCGGACGAAGCACAAGCGATATCGATTTGTGGGCGGTGCATCCGGGTGGCCGCTCCATACTCGACGCCGTCGGCTCGGCGCTCGATTTGGAACCCGAGGCGCTCAACTGCTCGCGCGAGGTGCTGCGGCTGTATGGAAACATGTCCTCCGCGACCGTACCATTTGTTCTGCGCACCATGCTTGACAGGAATTTGAAGGGGCTCGGTTGCGGGATGGCATTTGGACCAGGCCTGACCGCGGAAAGCATGATTTTCGAGCTTGCGGGATAGGCGAAAGCCCGGGAACGTACCAGGCGCACTGCTAGCGCAGCCGCGCCTAGCCGGACGAGAGGCTTGCGATCCACGTGCCTCCAAGGAGCGCAGTCAGGATTGAGCTGAAATACCAGCCTCGCCGGAGGCTTGCAGCTGATCGGCTGACGGCATAATCGACGATCATCACAAGCAACAGCACCGAGCCGAGGATAAGGCCGGGAAACAGGGCTCTCGGCTTGCTATCGATAAAGATCGGCGTGAGGGCAAGCAGGCCGATTACCCCGCCAAATGAAACCCAGATGACGATGATCGACCGCTGCAGTCCCAGCCTATGGGCCAGTCCTTTGAGGCCGTAGCGGGCATCGCCGGCCAAATCCGGAAGCGTGTTGGCAAGGTTCACCGCCAGCGATGTCAATGCTCCTAGCGGAAAGGTCAGCAGCACGACCGGCCTGAATTTGTCGGCTGCAACAAAGGCCCATATCGGGAGAGCAGGAATGGCTATTGCGTAGGGGGCCCAACTCCAGATCGTCCCCTTCGCCCAGAAATTGTACGCCATCCCCGAGGCGAGCACGACCAGAGACATCGCCAACGCCTGCCACCCGAAACAAGACGACAGCAGCGCCCCGCCTGCGGACGCCGCGAATGAGACCACGACCGCTGTTTCGGGCCGGATATCGCCGCGCACAAGAGGTTTGTTTGGCTGAGCGCGCCGGTCGAGATCGAGATCAAGATAGTCATTCATGCTGCCGACCGCAGCGGAGATCAGGAACATCGAGCCAAACAGCAATACCGAACCAAAACCTCGCACTTCGCCGATCACAAGGAGGTAGAAGACCCCTCCCGCCACGGCAGTTAAAATGCCCGGAAACAGATGGACGACTGATACGATCCCTCTCACGGCCTGAAACGGCATCCGGTCGGCAAGAACCGCGCGCAATCTCTTTGACGATGTGCTCGACATCAGGCCTCTCGGCTTCGCCGTTGGAGGCGTTCAAGCTTTTTCCGTTCTGGCAAAGATCATCTCGATGAGATGTTTGCAGACTTGTTATCCGGCCTTCGTAGCGAGCATGCCGCCACTCCCACGCATGCTCGGAACAGGAGGCAACGCCAGACG
>CATPCO010000803.1 GCA_955652925.1 uncultured Xanthobacteraceae bacterium
ATGCTGATGCCGGTGTCGGCCAGGTGCAGCTGGAAGGTCCGGATGTCCTCACATGTCGCCGTGTCGGGAGACCGCTTCAGAAATGCGGCGAACCGCTTGCAGCTGAGAATGTGGCCTCGCTGCGTGCCGGGATCAGGACACCAATAGGACACCCTGCGCACGGGCGACGCTACAGGCGCCAATTTCATGCGGGTTTCCTCTGTGCTTCCATCCAGTTCCACAAGCTGCGATAGGGCACGTGCACCACGTCGATCCCCGTCGTCATCCGCAGAAGCTCGCCGCACAGATGGGTCAGGTTTCCGGTCCCCGCCGAGGCCAAATTGATTTTGCCCGGATTGGCTTTGCCGTAGGCGATGAACTCGGCGAGGGTCTTCGCCGGAAATGCCGGATTGACCAGGAGGACGAAAGAATCGCTGTTGATGCCGGCGACCGGAGCGATGTCGTGCGTGAGTGTCACCGTGCTCTTTTCATAAAGCGTCACGTTGATCGCGTGGGGGGTGGCGACCATCAGCAGCGTATATCCGTCCGCCGGCGCGCGCGCGACCGCCTGTAGCGCGATGTTGCCGCCTCCACCCGGCCGGTTGTCGATCACGACCGGCTGGCCGAGCCGCTGCGACAGCGCCTGCCCGAGGAGCCGCGCTATGATGTCGGGTGTTCCGCCGGCGGGAACGAAAACGATCAGGCTCAACGGCCGCGCCGGATAAGCCTGGGCGAATGTGATTTGCGACAGAACCGGGAGTCCAGCGGCGCCCGCGGCGAGATGCAAGAATTTGCGGCGCGCAATGGTCATCCTGGTCCGCTCCGAGGCTTACTATTCAGCCGCAACGAGCCGCCGCTCGGCGCTTTCCACAACGATGGGCGTCTCCCACTCCTGCCGCTTTGGCGGCGCCGCCCAGCGCTTCGTCACCATCGCCACCCAATCGGCCGTGTAAAACGCATTGGCCGCGGCCGCATTTTCCCAGAGATAAATGCCGACGATCGAGCTCGCATCGGGCGAGATCCCGTAATACTTGCGGATCAAGCCGGGGATTCCCTGGTAAGTGTGGGCCGGTGCGTTGATGGTGTCGATGAGCTGAGCTTTCGATGTGCCCGCTGGCACTTTGAACGTCCACATCACGGTGTGCATAGGAGCTCTCCCAATCTTTAAGTCGAACATGCCATCCCATCGAAGCGAGCCGCCCATTCAATCACAACGAGCGTCGTGACAACAGACCAATGGGCCTTAATTCGGACTGGGAGCGCGCAGAAGAATCGACAAGGTTTTGCCCTGCCGGTTACATTAAACTTCGTTCATGGGACTGGCGGTGCGGAGTTTTGCCCGCATTGCTGACCATCTCTCCGGGGGCGCGAGATTCAACCGGAGGCTCTCATGCGGCGATTCGCTTCATTCGTCTGCGTAGCGGTCATAGCGCTTGCCGCCGGGCTTGCGTCTGCTCCGGCGCAGCAGGGCGAGATTGGCGCCATCGAGGACCGGCTGCAGAGGTTCTTCGAAGCCGGCAATTACACTGCCGCGCTTGCCGAGGCGAACAAGCTGGTCAATGCCGCCAAGACGCGTTTCGGCGTGAACAGCGCGCCCCACGCGCAGGCGCTGACCAATCTCGGCCATGTGCTCGCCAAGCTCAACCGCATGGATCAAGCGCAAGCCGCCTACAAGCAGGCGCTCGAGATCTTCGACAAGGCGCCGGACCCATCGTCCATTCTGGAAGCGTTGCAAGGCCTCTCCGTGGTTTACGAGCAGCTCGGCCGGTTCGCTGATGTCGTGCCGCTCGCGCAACGCGAGTACGAAATGCTCCAACGCGAGCTGGGCCCCACCCATCAAGAGGTCGCGGAGGCGAGAGGGGGCCTGGTTCTCGCACTTGCCCGTGCCTCCTCGCAACGCTTCAAGGAGAAGCGTTTTGCCGAGGCGGAGCAGCTCGCGCGCCGCGCCCAGTCCATCCACGTCCAGTCAACCGGCGGCGAGAATTCCGGCGAGGTCACGCTGCTTATGCTGGTGGCGCAGGCAATCCAGGAGCAGGGCCATCAAGAGGCGCTCGATGATGCGGTCGGCCGGCTCGTCGCGCTGATTCAGAAGGGTGTCGACATTCGTGATTTGGCGGTGGCCGAGCGCTTGACGCATTTCGCTGCCGATTATCGGGGGAGGGACGACTTCGCCGCGCAAGTCCTCGACGCCGAAGCGATCCGCATCTTCGAGAACGGTGGCGCAACCAATGATCCCGACTATGCCGCCGCCCTGCACCTGAAAGCCATTTTCGAACGGGCCATGGGTCATTACAGGGAAGCGGAAACGCTCTACCGTCGGGTGCTCGCGATCCTCGACAATGCGGGCGGACCAACGCATGAAAACTACGCCCTTGCGTTGTCGGACTTTGCCAATGTCCTAATCGAAGAGGGCCGCGCGGATGAGGCTGTTCCGCTCTATGAGCGCGCCGTGGCGCTCATCGAGCAGCGCTGGGGTGACTCGGATCGGAGCCTTCCATCCATCCTCCGGTTGCTCGCGCTGGTGCATGAGATGCAGGGGGAGCACGAAAAGGCCGAGGCCTTGACGCAGCGTGCCTTGCGCATCGCCGAGGCCGCTGAAGGCAAGTCGAGCTACGAAGCAGCTGAGTGTCTTCAGCAACTCGGAGGTCTCAACCGCGATCGCAACAAGACCGCGGCGGCGGACTATCTCCAGCGATCGCTGGCAATCTTTCGC
>CATPCO010000804.1 GCA_955652925.1 uncultured Xanthobacteraceae bacterium
CGCGGATCTTGACGACGCACGCCGGCAGCCTGCCAAGGCCGCCGGAGCTGACCCGTCTGTTCGCTAGTCGCTCGCGAGGCGAGACCGTCGACGAGGAGGCACTCGCCGCCGCAGGCCACGATGCGGTTGCATGGGTGGTCGCTAAGCAGCGCGAGATTGGCATCGATGTCATTTCCAGCGGCGAGCAGCAGCGGGAATCCTTTGTTCTCTATCTGCGCCGCCGCCTCAGCGGCATTGGTGGTCAGGGCGATCGAGCGCCGTTTGCAGACATTGAGAGCTACCCCAAATTCAAGGAGGAACGCGCGCGTGCAAATGCCGCCCGCCAAGCGGTCAGCAATGTGGCTTTTCTGCCCAAATGCACTGGACCCATCACCTACATTGGCAAGGCCGAACTCGATGCGGAGTGCGCCGCTTTGAAGGCGGCCGATGGGGCCTCGGGACGGGGTGCGGTAGCCCCCTTCCTTACAGCCGCCTCGCCGGGCATTTTGGCCTCGATCGTGAAGAACGAGCACTATCCAAGCTTCGACGCCTATATTGATGCGATCGCTGCTGCCCTACGTATCGAATACGAGACCATTGTCGGCAGTGGCTTTCATCTTCAGATCGATGCGCCCGACCTAGCCCTCGAGCGCCATGTCGCCTTCAGCAAGCGGCCGCTCAAAGATTTCCAGCAATTCGTTGACCGAGTGATCGCTGCCATCAACACGGCCCTCATCAATATTCCGCGCAACAAAGTGCGGCTCCATGTCTGTTGGGGCAACTACGAGGGGCCGCACGATCACGACGTGCCGCTCGCAGATATTCTGCCGATCTTGTGTAGAGCCAAAGTTGGCAGCCTGTACCTGCCATTCGCCAATCCACGGCACGCACACGAATACAAGGTGTTTCGGCGTCAACCCCTGGCGGAAGACCAGATGCTGGTGGCCGGCGTCATCGATACGGTCACCAACTACATCGAGCATCCGGAGGTAGTGGCCGACCGGCTCGAGCGCATCGCCAAGGCGTTCGGCGATCCGGCTCGCGTGCTCGCAGGCACCGATTGCGGATTCGACACCTCGGCTGGGATGGGACGGGTTGCCGAGGATATCGTGTGGGCGAAGCTCTCCTCCCTGGTCGAGGGTGCCCGCCTTGCCTCACAGTGCCTGTTTGCTTAGCAACACCGTTTAGCACTCAGTTGCGACAATCCGTGTATGGCGAACAAGTTGCGAGCATTGACCCATGGCAATCTGCCGGCACCGTATGTACGATGCGCGTGATAAACGGGTGCGCGGCCCGCGAAATGCCGTCGGCAAGCCCAGGGAAAAAGGAAATGCAACGAGGAGGGAAACGCATGAGCAAATTCACGGCTCCGATTACCCGCCGCAGCACGTTGCGGACTGGTGCCGGTCTTGCCGGCATCCTCGCTACCGGCCGCGCTCCGGTCTTCGCGCAGGCTTCGCCCAAGAAGCTTCTGTGGGCGCACATCGTCCCGCCGCCAGAATCGGCCGCCGTCGCGTTCGAATGGATGGCCAAGGAGTTTAATGAGCGGGCCAAAGGCAGTCTCGCCATAGAATTCCACGGCGGCACACTGATCCCGAAGGAATTGGAGATCATGAATGCCGTCAAGGCCGGTAGCATCGCAATAGGCGGTCCGGCCGGCGCCGCAGCGACTGTCTTTCCGGAGATGGGCGCGTTTCTCGTCCCGTATCTCGTGAAGGACTACAATTCCGCCTACGCCATGTTCAACGGCCAGATCGGTGAGCGGCTAGACAAGGAGTTCCAGGAAAAATACAAAGTCAAAGTACTATTCTTCTACGACTACGGCTATCGTCACTTCTGGACCAACAAGAGCCCAATCGTCGAACCCAAGGATCTTCGCGGGCGCAAGATTCGCGTACAACTTGCCAAGGTGTTTTCCGATACGATTGCCGGCCTCGGCGGCAATGCGGTGCCGATGGCCTGGGGCGAGGTCGTCACGGCGGCCAAGCAAGGCGTGATCGACGGCGGCGATCTGCCGATCGTAAACATCGACGCGCTGAGGGTCTATGAGGTGGCGAAGTTCTGCTCCATGACTTTCCACAATTACGGCCCGACGCTCATCGTCATGAACCTGGAGATGTTCCAAAACCTATCGGCAGAGCACAAAAAACTGCTTCTCGATTTGGGTCGTGAGACCCAGGACAGGGTACGTCACGCCACCGAGTCGGTCGACAACTTTGAGAGCGCCAAGAAGCTGCTCGAGCCGAGGGGCATGACCGTGGTCGAAGCCAAAGTCGAGGAGTTCCGCAAGGTCGCGCAGGAGAAAGTTTGGCCTATCTACAAGAGCCAGTTCGGCGCACTGTGGGACGAGATCGCAGGCTTCAAGAGTTGACGCACGCGCGGGGCGAGGATTTGGCTCGGCCCCGCCGCACGCCTCGCGTCTGACCTGGATGCCGTAAGGGGGCCCCCATTCCATGTTGCGGTTCGTCGCCGCGATCCCAAGGATTGCCGTCACTGCCCTGATCGTATTGGCCATCGTCAATCTTCTGATCGGCGTCATCTTCCGCTATTTCGTCGGCGCTCTCACCTACTATCTCGACCTGGATCCGATTCCATTCACGTGGGTCGAAGAGGTAGGCGAAATGTCACTGGCATGGCTGACACTGATCGGTGCCGCCATAGGCGTTCGGCAGCGGTCGCATTTCACTCTCCATGTTTTCGCCCATCATCTGCCTCGAGGCATCCAGGTTTGGACTAGCCGATTCAATTACATATTGATCATCGGTGTGGGCTCTCTCGCCGCCTGGTACGGCTACAAGCTGTGCTTGCTCAATCGCACATTCGCCACCCCAGGCTTACAAATCAATCTGGCGTGGCTTTACGCGTCCGCCGTCATAGGCGGGACGCTTATCGCGATGTACGCGCTGTCCATGATTTTCGCGCCGTCGCCTGAGGATAACCTTCTATAATAAAGAGCGAAAGCGCGCACCATGCTCCTACTGACGGCGGCTGTGATCTTCGTTGCGCTCGTCGTCCTGTCGATGCCCATCGTGTTTTCCCTTGCGGTTGCCGGCATCACCGGTCTGTGGCTTGGAGGCTATCCGCTGCAGCAGCTGCCCTCCGCGTTGGTCTCCGGCTCGCAAAGTTGGGTGCTGCTGGCCATCCCCGCCTTCGTTTTTGCGGGAAACCTGATGGAGCGCTGCGGTATGAGCCATGCGCTTGTCGAGCTCGCGCGCGCCATGGTTGGTTGGGTGCGCGGCGGTCTCGGGATGTCGGTAATCATCGTCGCCTATTTCTTCTCCGATATCTGCGGGTCGAAGATGGCCGAGGTGTCGGCGCTCGGTTCATCCCTCATGCCGCCCCTGACTAAGGCCGGCTACGATAGGAGGGACTCGGCCTCTCTAATCGCCGCAGGCACCGCGATGGGGATGCTTGTTCCCCCGGCCATCTTCATGATCGTTATAGCCCAGGTCACCAATACATCAGCCGTGGCACTATTTGTGGCCGGCTTCGTCCCGGCGCTGGTGATCATGCTTTGCCTGATGATCGTCGTCTATTTGCGCGCCCGTATTTGCGGCTGGCCGGTCGACGTCAAACCAAGTTTGAAGCGCCTAGGGCTGGCGTCTCTGCACGCGGCCGTGCCGATGGTCGTGCCATTCATTATTCTTGCCGGATTCATCTTCGGCGTCATAACCGCCACCGAAGCCGGTGCCGTTGTGGCCGCATATGCGTTTTTGGCGGCAAAGCTTTACTATCGCAACGTCAGCTGGCGCGAGATGGGCAAAATCGCCTACGACAGCGCAATCCTTACCGCTGCAGTCGTGTTTCTGCTCGCCGTCGCATCGATCTATCAATATCTGATGGGTGTGAGCGGTGTGCCGCAGATGCTGGCCCATGTGTTGGAGCCACTCAGGTCAAAACCATGGCTCTTTCTTATGGGTGCCGCGTGTATCACTGTGCTGTTTGGCATGGTGCTCGAGGGACTGCCGGCGGCGGTAGTCCTAATTCCTGTCGTGTTTCCAATTGCAGAGGGGATGGGCATCGATCCCATCCACTTCAACATCGTGCAGACCGCCGCTGTCGGTATTGGTCTGTTCTTGCCACCCATGGGCGTCGGTCTGCTCATGGCGTTGCGGTTTGCGAATTTGAGCGTAGGCGAGCATTTTCGCAATTATGTCCCTTACCTCTGCGCCCTCGTCGTGGGACTTTTGCTAATCATTTGCATCCCAGAAATCAGCCTGGCATTACCCCGCGCTGCCGGCTTGCTTAGATGATTTAGGTTTGACAATCAGGAACTTCAGCTACAGCCTCACGTTCGAGAAACCGGGCGCCCGTGACGATCTCGCTAATAATGCGGCTTCAGTTCCGCCCATTTAGCGCCTCAGGTCCGCTTCGCCTCAATGAACGAAACTAGGGTCTAACGCTGCGCACGCATCGCCTGCGCATATGCGGCGTTCAGCGCTTTACTGCGTTCTTCTGCTAACTCACGGAACTCCGATGAAAGGCCTGCCACCCGATCAGGATGGCATTGTCGTATCTTTCGTCGGTAGTTGCAGACGATTTCGTCCTTGGTTGCGCTCGGTGTAACTTCAAGAACTCTCCACCACGCCTCTGTTGGACATTGTGCAGCGGCCGGGTCACGGCCTTGTTGAAACCGCCGTTCAGCCTCGCGCCCTTCCTCTGCCTGCGGTCGTTGTCGCTTGGCTTCTCTTTGTAGCTCCGCTAGGTGCTGACGTTCGGTCTCCTGCGCCTCGCGATGGAGTTCCTCGCGATTTCGCCGCTCCTGCTCGCGCCGTCTTTCGGCTTGCCGCTCGCTCGCGCTCGCGCCTTTGCTCCAAAGTCTCCGATGCTCTCTCCAAATCACGGGCCCGAACATCAACGCCCCTAGGTTTACGCTCATCCAAACAAGATGCGTGGTGTCCATCGCAAATAGGCTTAATGCATAGAAGCAGACTGCCTCGAGGAGAACGACAGCCAACATGATGGCCAGCCAGCGTGCCCGAGGCACTTTCCATTCGCCATTTTGGCCAATGTGGATGTCACTTAATGAGGTCGACGGCATAAAAATTCCCCTTCCATTCTGTGAATACACTCAACGCCCCGCTAAATCCTCCGGGGGCTATCGCCGCGTGCCAGCCCGCTGTCATCAATCCTATCCACTTGGTCCCAAGAAGCTGCTGGAACCGTCGAAGACTGGATTGGGGGATCGGCGCTCTCGTGGTGTTACCGAAAAAAGGCTTAACGGCACGCCACTTTTCATTCCGCTGTGGCATTTAAGTCACAATCGCCTCAACTGTGGTGCCCCGACCGTGAGTTTACCGCGCGGTCGGGGCCACTTTTTATGCTGTCCCTCGCGATTTGGCCGCTCCTGCTCGCACCGTCTTTCGCTTACCCCTCGCTCGAGCTCGCGCCTTTGGTCCAAAGTCTCCGAATGCCCTCGGCAATAAATGCTCTCGCCAATAAAGGTGATCGCCGAGGATTGATCGCTGGATTGGCACTTTTCCGCCGCAATTTCGTAAGATTCCGTTGACATTTTTATACAAATGTTACGGGGCAGATTGGGAGGGGCTGATGAAGAGAGTTGCGATTGCGTGCAGCGCTGTTGCCATCGCGATTGTTTGCGCCGCGCCGCAGCAGGCGGCAGCGGGCGATGGTGGTGGTTTTGCAGCCGGTCTAATTGGCGGCCTCGCAGCAGGCACGCTTTTCGGAATAGCGGCGAGCAGTCCGCCGCCGGTCTACTACGCTGAACCAGCAACCGTATACGTGCCGACGTGCTATTGGACCCGCGGCCGGCCGATGTGGGACGGCTATCGCGGAATTTGGGTGAGACCTCGCATCCAAGTGTGCGATTGAGCGCCAGAGCAGTGAAAACTCAGCCCGCAAGACGCGGGCTTTTTTCCCTCACTTTGCCCATTGAAGGCACACTGATCGAGTGTGCTCGCGCATAAAAGCCGCGCAGGCTCTTAAGTATTTTCAGCGCTGCAGCGGATCAGTTTCGAGCGCTCGACGTGAGGGGAACTGGCCGCTCAGCCACGTGAATCTACATTCCAACTCAGCTTGTAACCTAGAACGCTTCCACTATGCCGACCGACAAATTTCACATCGGCCAACTTGTACGGCTCGCTCCTGCCCTAAGCCGCAATGTCCCCGGCGGCTCATATGAAATCGTTAAAAAATTGCCTGAACGAGGCGGTGAATTTGAATATCAGATAAAAAGCGCGAACGAGCCACACCAACGCGTCGTGCGGGAAAGCGAGTTACGAGGCGTATAATCTCATTACCCCGCCGGACCTGCTGCAATTGTGCATTGGCCTGACC
>CATPCO010000805.1 GCA_955652925.1 uncultured Xanthobacteraceae bacterium
GGAGCGGCGAATACGATCTACGGCATTCTGCTCATTCTGTTCGTCATCTTCATGCCGCGCGGCATCGCAGGCCTGATCGAGGCTGGGTGGCGCCGGAACCGTGCAGTCACCGCCATGCAGCAGCGCTCCACTCCGGCTGCGTGAAAGGGTTGAGCTGCAAGTAACAATCACGGCAAGAGGCTGCAGACGGCGTGTCCTCAGCGATATGCCTCCCGCCGGCGACCCACGCATTGGATGCGGCCGGCGATCCTCTCGCCGGCTCTTTTGCGGCGTCTGTGTTTACTGTTACAATAGGCAAACCGGTCAGGTGTCGGGTTGATGAGGAGGAAAACGATGAAGCGAATTCTCTTTGCGGCCATCGTTGCCGCGCTCGCGGTGGGTCCGGCGCTCGCGGAGGAAGCAACCTGCGCAAGCAAGGCGATCGACAAGAATGGAAAGGCGCTCGCCGGCGCCGCACTCAACAGCTTTCTGAAGAAATGCAAGCGCGAAGCATGCGAGCCCAAGGCGGTCAGCTCAGAGGGCAAGCCGCTGGCCGGCGCCGCCAAGAAGAGCTTCATGGACAAATGCGAGAAGGACGCCTGAGCTGCCGGGGCGGCTTAGCGGGGTTGAGGCCCCATCTACGTCTTCGACCGTAGCTATAGAGTATTTAGTCCTCGACGAACTCTGCCTTGCCAGGGGCAGCGGTTCTGATGGCGTGGAGCAATCTCGGGACGAGAGGCCTGAGATCAGCGAGTCGATTCGTTTTCGCCCTGAGAATGATCACGAGCTGGTTTCAATGACACGATCCCTCGCCTCCTCCAGAAAGGCTATGACCTGCTCCCGCGTAACGGTGGGGAAGCCTTCAAGAAAATCATCGATTGTTTCTCCCGCCTCGAGGTAGTCGAGCAACGTTTGCACGGGGACTCTCGTCCCTGGAAAAACTGCAGTACCTCCCATGACATCGGGGCTGCGGGACACGACGGGCGATTTCATAAGAGCAGCATACTCCGTGGCGCAGTAGCTGGGCAAACGCTGACGGACATTTTTGGATCAAGAAGCCCCTTGGGAGCTTTGGTCCTCATAGAATAAACCGGCTCAAATCCGCGTTCTTGGCGAGGTCGCCGATATGCTTGTGCACATACGCGGCGTCGATTGAGACGGTTTCGCCGGAACGGTCCGGTGCCGTAAAGGAAATATCGTCCAGCACGCGCTCCATCACGGTCTGCAAACGCCGCGCACCGATGTTCTCCACACTGGAATTGACCGCGACCGCGACATCGGCAATGGCATCGATCGCGTCCGCGCTGAATTCAAGCTTGACCCCTTCGGTGCCCAACAGCGCGACGTATTGCTTGATAAGAGACACTTCCGTTTCGGTAAGAATGCGCCGGAAATCGTCGCGCGTGAGCGCGCGAAGCTCGACCCGGATCGGCAAGCGCCCTTGCAGCTCCGGCAAGAGGTCCGACGGCTTCGAGAAATGAAAGGCGCCCGACGCAATGAACAGGACATGGTCCGTCTTTACCACGCCGTGCTTGGTCGAGACCGTGGTGCCCTCGATCAGCGGCAGCAGGTCGCGCTGGACACCTTCGCGCGAAACATCGGCACCCATGCGCCCCTCGCGGCCGGCGATCTTGTCGATCTCGTCGAGAAAAACGATGCCGTTCTGCTCCACCGCATGAATGGATTCCGCCACCAGTTGATCGTTGTCCAAGAGCTTGTCGGACTCCTCGTTGACCAGGATGTCACGGGATTCCGCAACCGTCACGCGGCGCGTTTTGGTACGGCCGCCGCCGAGCTTGCCGAAAATATCGCCGATCGAGATGGCGCCCATCTGCGCGCCCGGCATTCCCGGAATTTCAAACAGCGGGAAGCCGCCGCCGCTCGCCTGAACCTCGATCTCGATTTCCTTGTCGTTGAGCTCGCCGGCGCGCAGCTTGCGCCGGAACGCCTCTTTTGTCGACGCACTTGCGTTCTCTCCCACCAGCGCGTTGACGACCCGATCCTCGGCGGCAAGCTGCGCGCGCGCCTGCACGTCCTTGCGCTTTCGCTCGCGCGTCTGAAGGATGGCAACTTCCACGAGGTCACGCACAATTTGCTCGACATCGCGTCCGACATAGCCGACCTCGGTGAATTTGGTGGCCTCGACCTTGATGAACGGAGCGCCGGCAAGCCGGGCGAGGCGGCGGGAAATTTCGGTCTTGCCGACACCGGTCGGCCCAATCAGTAGAATGTTCTTCGGCAGCACCTCCTCGCGCAGCTTCTCGTCGAGCTGCAATCGGCGCCAGCGATTGCGCAGCGCAACCGCCACCGCGCGCTTGGCGTCGGCCTGCCCGATGATGAAACGATCAAGTTCGGAGACGATTTCGCGGGGTGAAAAATCGGTCATGGCCGCTGTATTTGGCCTCGCAGGAGTGCAACCGCAATAGCCGGCTTGCGGTCTTGGCGGCCAATGCTCAGAGCTTCTCCACCGTGATGTTGCGGTTGGTGTAGACGCAGATTTCCGCGGCGATGTCCATGGCCTTGCGCACAATGGCCTCGGCATCGAGCGGCCCGTCGATCATGGCGCGGGCTGCCGCGAGCGCATAATTGCCGCCGGAGCCGATGCCCATGATGCCGGCTTCAGGCTCCAGCACGTCGCCGGTACCGGTGAGGACGAGCGAGACCTGGGTATCGGCAACGATCATCATGGCTTCGAGCCGGCGCAGATAGCGGTCGGTTCGCCAGTCCTTCGCCAGCTCGACCGCGGCGCGGGTGAGCTGCCCCGGATATTGTTCGAGCTTGGCTTCCAACCGTTCGAACAGCGTGAATGCATCGGCGGTGGCGCCGGCAAACCCGCCAATGACGTCGCCCTTTCCAAGCCGGCGCACCTTTTTGGCATTGGCCTTGACGATGGTCTGGCCAATCGTGACCTGGCCGTCGCCGCCGATCACCACGCTGCCATTCTTGCGAACGGTCAGAATGGTGGTGCCGTGCCAGCTATCGGAAAGGGGAGACTGCATGGGCGCCTTGCGTGCGAGCACGTGATCTAAGCACTGTGGAGCGAAGGCGCAAATTGGCCGGCAGTGGCGAAAAGCGTGTACCCCTGATAAAAGGCGCCCACCAAGGCCGGAAAATGCATGCGCAAGGGCTTCATCAAACGCGTCACCAAGGAGACCGACATCGCCGTCGAGGTCGAGCTCGACGGCCGCGGTGACTCGGCCATCGCGACCGGGATCGGCTTCCTCGATCATATGCTTGATCTGCTGGCACGCCATTCCCGCATGGACATCACGGTGAAGGCCAAGGGCGATCTCCACATTGATCACCACCACACCACCGAAGATGTCGGGATCGCGCTCGGTCAAGCCGTGAAGCAGGCGCTGGGAGACATGAAAGGCATCACCCGTTATGCCGATGTGCACGTGCCCATGGACGAGGCGCTCACGCGCGTGGCCGTCGACATCTCCGGTCGTCCCTTGCTGGTGTTCAAGACAGAGTTTGTGCGCGACAAGGTCGGCACCTTCGATACGGAACTGGTGCAGGAATGGTTTCAGGCTTTTGCCGTGCACAGCGGGATGACGCTGCACGTCGCTACGCTCTACGGCACGAACGACCATCATATCGCCGAATCCTGCTTCAAAGGATTGGCGCGAGCCCTGCGGGCGGCCGTCGCCATCGA
>CATPCO010000806.1 GCA_955652925.1 uncultured Xanthobacteraceae bacterium
CCAGAGGGACTTTAACCCTCCTGGACAACGCGCTGCTCAGCACGCGCTTCCCGTACTCCGCCTTGGCTTCCTTCAGGATGGGGATTTCGGGGTCGGCGTCTTTCCAAACCGTGAAAAAGTCTTGGTAGGCGGTGCGGGCCTGGGCGGCGTCGGCGTGCATGGCGTAGGCGCGGGCGAGACCGACATGTGCCAAGGCGGCCAGCGGGAAATTCAGCACCAGGCCGCGGTGGTCAATGATCTTCTGGAACTCGGCAGCAGCTTCTTTGCCCCGGTGGGTTGACAGGTAAGCTTGCCCTCGGACATAAATTGGGTACATTGTTGCGAGATTGAACGGCTGAGGTCCACCCAATTCAAACGGGCTGGTCGCCTGCAGAGCTTGAATTGCTGCTGCGGCATTGCCGTGGCTGAGCTCGATTTCCGCCCGGATAGTGGGAAGCCAGTAGGATTGCAGGACAGTGCTCAGCGGGAAGTCGCTGTTGAGCTTTTCGACGACCTTCTGTGCTTGGGCAGCATCGCCCGACCGCGCCGCCACCAGCGCCGACAACAACTGGACATCGCGCCCGGGAGACAAGGCTAGGGCTGCCGCTACCGCCTGACGAGCCTGAGCCAAATCTCCGAACTCCGCCTCCCGTAGCGCCGCGTTAACCTCCCAGGTTGCGGCAGTCTCCTTGGCATCGTTACGCTTCGCCGATTCCACAGCTCGCTGAGAAAACTCTCGTGCCTTTCGCAAGCGGCCATAGTAAGCCTCGCTGTCGGACTCGGCGGAGAGCAATACATCTTCTGCTCCCGGCTTGCCCATGAGCGACCTTACCTGCTCCTGCATGCCTGCCGACTCTTTTTGAAGAAATGCCAGGTAGTACATGTACAGCCGCAGGAACGGATCATCTAGATTGCGCGACCGGGCTTGCTCGAAGGTCGTTTTGGCCTCGTCCAGCCGATCGAGCGCTAGGTAATACTCCCCCAGGTTGCTGAATGCGATTACATCGTTGGGCTCCAGCTGTAGATTCTCTCGTGCCTTGGCAGCCGCTTTCTCGTATTGCCCCAACACACCGAAGTTGTTCCCCAGGTTGGTGTAAGGGACGTCGTCACGAGGGTAATTTTGGATCCAGAGCTCGTACTCCTGGTTCGCCTTCTCCACCTCTCCGGTAACAGCACTATAGTACTGGGCTGAAATGTAATACTTCTCTCGCTCACTCACACGCTCACGCAGTTCATATGCCTTCTTATAATTTTCAATCCCGAGGCTCGCTTGGCCAAGGTTCGAATAACGGGTTGCCAGCATAGCGTAGGCGGCCGCAAAACTAGGATCCAGCTCGATGGCCCGCTTGTAGAAAGGCAGAGCTGCGGCATCTCCGCTCGTGTACTGGAGTCTTCTGCCCTCACTGTAGGCCTGAAGGGCTTCGAGTGATGAAGTCGTCGCCTGTTGCAGTGGTTTGTCGAACTTCTGCACCGAGCCGAGCGATTCCCCTAGCTTGCCGCGCAAAGTAGTTGCCGCCTGACCCAGTGCCTGCATTATCTTTTCCCGGCTCTCCGCCTCCGCCTCGGCCGTACCAAGCGCGTCGCCGGTCTGGCAGTTCATGGCCTTGAGGCCGATCGCGAAGTGGCTGCCAATGTTGGCAATCGACCCTGCCAGCAAGGCCTTGCTCCCAGTCCGCAAACAGATCTCTCGCGCTGTTTGTTCCGTAACCCGCTCCGTAGGCGAGCGCCCCATTAATCGCAGAGTGGCTGTCAGCTTAATGTCTGACAGAACATTGAGGAACGGCGATTGCTCTAGGTCCGCTGCCAGCGCCTGCTTCAGCGTACCGTCAAACACGGGATCGCCCGTCGTATTTGCGACGTCGGCTAGAACGATGGTGTCCTTCTCGCTTAACCGCGCTCCTTGCCGCGAGCGCCACCACCAGACGCCCGCGATCAGAGCTACGGCGAACACAACGATCGGCACTACGATGACCCAGCGCCGAGTCGGCGCCTCGGATCCCACAGCTTGCGCGGAAGATGAAGCTAGCTTGAGCTTGCCGGTCGACCCCACGTCTGCTGTGCGGCCTGGAAGGGCCGCGGGTGGGGCTTCCCCCTCCTCGTCTGCGACTGCGGCCACCACAGTCCGCGCCGAGTCCGTCTCTCGCTTCAGACGTTTCAGTTCAGCCCGCATCTCCGAGGCGTGCTGGTAGCGCAACTCCCGGTCTTTCTCTAGCGCCCGGTTGATGATCCGCTCTAGTTCCACCGGAACTGCGCCGTTTAGCCGTACCGGGGCCACGGGTGCCCGGTTCAGGATCGCATTGTGAATAGCACCGGCTGTATCGCCTTTGAATGGCAGGGTGCCGGTAGCCATCTCGTAGAGCACCACGCCGAACGAAAACAAGTCAGTGCGACTGTCCAGTTCCTTCCCCAACACCTGTTCCGGCGACATGTAGACCACGGTGCCCACGGCGCTGCCAGGACTGGTGAGGTGCTCTGCACTCACTCCCGCCGTTGCTTCAGTCGCTGTTCCAGCCACTTCCGTCATCTTGTTGCCCGCTCGCGCCACCTTCGCCAAACCAAAATCCAGAATCTTGGCGTGACCGCGCTCGGTGACGAAGATGTTGGCCGGCTTGATGTCGCGGTGAACGATGCCCTTTGCGTGTGCGGCATCCAGCGCATCGGCGATCTCGATGGAGCGCGCCAGCAGAGTGTCCAGGTCCAGTGGACGCTCAGTGACCATATGTTTCAAGGTCATGCCGTCCAAGTATTCCATGGCGATGAACGCCTTACCGTTCTCGTCGCCAATGTCGTAGATCGTGCAGATATTAGGATGGTTCAGAGCAGAAGCAGCCTGCGCCTCTCGCTGAAAGCGGCTGAGGGCTTGGGAATTTTTGGCTACCTCATCGGGCAG
>CATPCO010000807.1 GCA_955652925.1 uncultured Xanthobacteraceae bacterium
GAGCGTAACCGGGTCAAGCGCCGGCTTCGGGAAATGGTCAGATTGACGGCTGCAACTGGTCTTCCTGCCGGCAATGACTATGTGCTGATCGGACGGCGGGCGGCGCTCTCGCTGCCGTTCGAGCAAATCGCCCACGATTTTCGGCGCGCGCTGGAGCGGCTGCGAGTTAACAGATGAATGACCAAAAGAACATAATTCTCGCCATCGTGCTCTCCGCGCTCGTCTTGATTGGATGGCAGGTCTTCTTCGGGCTCCCGCAGATCGAAAAACAGAAGCAGATCCAGCAGCAGCAGGCGCAGGAACGCGCCCAGCCGCCCGTGAGCACTCCGGCGCCGCAGACCGGCGCCCCATCGCAGCCACCGCAAACACCGGCGGCAACTGCTCCGGCGCAAACCATGACGCGCGAGCAGGCACTCGCCGCCTCTGCCCGCGTGCGCATCGACACGCCGAGCGTCTCGGGCTCGATCGCGCTCAAGAGCGGGCGCATCGATGATCTCTCGCTGATCAAATATCGCGAAACCGTCGATCCGAGCTCGCCGCCGATCGTGCTTCTTTCTCCTTCCGGGAGCCCGGCGCCATTTTATTCCGAGTTCGGATGGACGACGGCGGCGGGTACGAACCTCAAGCTGCCGGGCCCCGATACGGTCTGGCAGCAACAGGGAAGCGGCCCGCTCTCCGTCAGTCATCCGGTCACGCTCGCTTGGGATAACGGCGAAGGACTCGAATTTCGCCGCACAATTACGGTCGACGACAAATATCTGTTCACGGTGAGCGACCACGTGATGAACAAGGGCGACTCGCCCGTGACGCTTTATCCCTATGCGCTGATTTCGCGTCATGGCACGCCGCCGACGCTCGGCTATTACATCCTGTTCGAAGGCATGATCGGGATGCTCAGCGACAAGCTGCAGGAAAAGAGCTATTCCGACATGGAGAAAGAGAAGGAAATCTCCTTCTCATCCACGAATGCCTGGCTCGGCTTCACCGACAAATATTGGGCGGCAACGCTCATCCCGGCGCCGGCGGCCAAGGTTCAAGCGCAGTTTTCCGCGTTCCAGAATGGCATCAAGCGCTACCAGACCTATTACAGCCTTGATCCCGTTACCGTCGGCCCCACGGGAACCGGGACTGTCGCTGCGCGGCTGTTCGCGGGCGCCAAGGAAGTCTCGATCGTCGACGGCTACAACCAGCAGCTCGGCCTGAACAAATTCGACCTGCTCATCGATTGGGGCTGGTTCTATTTCATCACCAAGCCGATGTTCTTCGCGCTCGACTGGATCTATCGCCTCGTCGGCAATTTCGGCATCGCGATCCTGATCATCACCGTCCTCATCAAGATCATCTTCTTCCCGCTGGCCAACAAGTCCTATGCCTCCATGGCCAAGATGAAGGCGGTCCAGCCGGAAATGATGGCGATCCGCGAGCGCTATGCCGACGACAAGATGAAGCAGCAGCAGGCGATGATGGAGCTCTACAAGAAGGAGAAGGTCAATCCAGTCGCGGGCTGTCTGCCCATGCTGATCCAGGTTCCGGTCTTCTTTTCGCTCTACAAGGTGCTGTTCACCACCATCGATCTGCGGCATGCGCCGTTCTTCGGCTGGATCAAGGATCTCTCGGCGCCCGATCCGCTTACCGTGTTCAATCTGTTCGGACTGATCCCGTGGGACCCGACCGTCGTTCCCATCATCGGTCCGTTCCTGCATCTCGGCCCATGGCCGCTCATCATGGGGCTGACCATGTGGTGTCAGATGAAGCTCAATCCGCCGCCGCCCGATCCGGCCCAGAAGATGATCTTCGATTACATGCCGGTCATCTTCACCTTCATGCTGGCGAATTTCTCCGCCGGTCTTGTGATCTATTGGGCCTGGAACAATACGCTCTCCGTCCTTCAGCAGAGCGTGATCATGCACAAACACGGCGCCAAGATCGAGCTCATCGACAACCTCAAGGGCCTCTTCGCCAAGAAAAAGAAAGCATGAGGTCGTAATTTCTCAGGGCGGATTAGCGAAACGTAATCCGCCGATCGCAGGTCGGGCTTGCCCGACTTGCGCACTATATGTTGCGCAACCTGGGCAGGGTTGCGCCGGTGGGTTACGGCGCTCAAGGCGCCTAACCCGGCCTACCGATACGGGGCGGGATGCGATCATCCTTCACGGATGCCGAGATGGCAGCAGGACGCAGGCTGTTCGCAGGCGAATGGCGGTTCGCGGGCGCGGCTGCATCCATGGATTCGCTCCCGCCCATGCACGGCATTGAAGTTGCCTTTGCGGGGCGTTCCAACGTCGGCAAGTCGAGCCTCATCAACGCGCTCACCGGACGGCACGCGCTCGCGCGCATCTCGCACACGCCCGGACGAACGCAGGAGCTGATCTTTTTTTCCGGGCCCTCTCATCTCACCATGGTGGACATGCCGGGCTATGGTTACGCCGCGGCGGCCAAGGCCAAGGTCAAGGCATGGACCGCGCTGATCCACGCCTTCCTCAAAGGTCGCGCGAATCTCGCGCGGGTTTACCTCCTCATTGACGCGCGTCATGGGCTCAAGGCGACGGACGAGCCCGTGCTCGAACTTCTCGACCAGACCGGCGTCAACTATCAGGTTGTTCTGACCAAGGGCGACGACGTCAAAGACCCCGCCCCATGCCTCGCTGCAATGCGTGCTGCGATCGCACAACATCCGGCAGCCCATCCCGAGCTCATGCTTACCTCGGCGCGAACCGGCGCCGGATTACCCGAGCTGCGCGCGGCCATCGCGCGCCTCCTGCGCGAACGCGCTGCAACGTCGTAAGGTTGGCTCAGCGCTTGCGGGAACCCAAGGGCGGCAAAGCGTTGGGTCTCGCCAAGAGCTCGACCCAACCTACCACGCGCAGCGCGGCGACGCAGAGACCTCCTGTTATACAACCACTTTCGCCAAGCGCGGCTGGCCGCTACAACACGCCGCCTCATGCTTAATCCGATCGTTTTGGAAAATCACGAATGACCGTTTCTCCCCACGACATCGCGCACGTGCTCTCGGAAGCGCTGCCGCACATGCAGCGCTACGACGAGGAGATCGTGGTGGTGAAATACGGTGGACACGCAATGGGGGAGGATGATCTCGCAAAAAGCTTTGCCCGCGACATCGTGCTTCTGGAGCAGACTGCGATCAATCCGGTGGTCGTTCACGGCGGCGGGCCACAGATCGGAGACATGCTGTCCCGGCTCGGCATCAAATCGCAGTTTGCAAACGGACTACGCATCACCGATGCCGCCACCATCGAAATCGTCGAGATGGTGCTCGCTGGCTTGATCAACAAACGCATCGTCGGCTTCATCAACGAGGCAGGCGGCAAAGCCATCGGCCTGTGCGGCAAGGACGGCAACATGGTGCTTGCGCGCAAGGCAAGCGGCAGCATGATTGATCCGGATTCACAAATAGAAAAAATCATTGATCTCGGTTTCGTCGGCGAGCCCGAGAGCGTCGACATCACGGTGCTCAGCCAGATTCTCGGGCGCGACCTCATCCCCGTGCTCGCCCCGCTTGCCACTTCGAAGGAGGGCGTCACCTATAACGTCAATTCCGATACCTTCGCGGGTGCGATTGCCGGCGCGTTGAAGGCCAAACGGCTCCTGCTGTTAACCGACGTTTCAGGCGTGCTGGACAAATCGAAGAATCTGATCAAACAACTCTCTTCCGACGAGGCGCGCCGGCTCATCGCGGACGGCACCATCTCCGCCGGCATGATCCCCAAGGTCGAGACCTGCATCTACGCGCTCGAGGCGGGGGTCGAGGGCGTGGTCATTCTCGACGGCAAGGTTCCCCATGCCGTGCTGCTCGAGCTTCTGACCGACCATGGCGCCGGCACGCTCATGACGCGCTGACAAGACCCGCGCCGCGCAGGGCATCCTTTTTGTAAGACGCAGCGGTGCGACAGGGGCATACCTCCTCCTGAACGGGCCCTGAAAGGGGCAGGAATCTGCGTTTGCCGCACGATTGTGCGATACGCGATGGCCGCGCCTTCACGGCGCCCGCAGCATGAACAAGCGTACAGCATTAGCCTTAACTCTGCGCCGGCATGCGCCGCACTTGCAACTGCGGTGGAAAACAATCAATTTTAATAAAATTGGGCGGGGGCGGCATGGAGCGTGTCATGACGCATTCCGCCACGCGCGTCGTCCCCATCCTGTTGTGCGCGGCCTTTGCCGCTCCGGCCGCGGCTCAGCGTGGAATGGGAGGGCATGCGGGACACGCAATCGCCGTTGCCCCTCCCCCGCGTGTCGCGCCGCAACTATCCCTGCCGCGCGCCGCACCACAGATTTCAGCGCCGCATGTGGTGCCGCGGGTGATGGCGCCGCAAATTTCGGCGCCGCGCGTCGTGCCGCAGATCGCAGCTCCGCAGGTTGCTCCGCGCGTATCACCGAACATCGGCACGCAGCAGTTCGCACAGCCATCAACACCCGGCGTCGTCCAGCGCGCGCCGCGAGCCTTCGCAGCACCGGTTGAGCGGGCGCAGCAATTCACATCCCGCCGCCCTGAAGCGGGCACAAGCGCTCCGGCGCCGCACGGCATTCCAGCACTGCAACATCACTCCGGCACGCCCGGCATACAGGAGCGCACCTTCAGCGGGCCGAGCCAGCTGTCCCAGGCACCACGGGTTAGCGCGTCCTTATCAAATCGCGTGCTCCGCAATCCGGCATTTGCGAGGCACGCGACCGCGGCCAATCTCCAACTCCGCGCGCTCGCGCACACAACATTCCAAGGCCGCTTCAATGCACGCTTCGCCGAATGGGGCCGGCATCACCATCATCGGCACTTTGTCGCCCCGGTCGTCATCGGTTTTGTCGGACCGCTGTTCTGGCCATATGCTGAGGACGACTTCTTCAATTACACCTATTACCCCTACGCCTATGACTCGTTCTGGCCCTACGCTTACGGCGATCTCTACGACGAGATGTTGGGCGGCTACGCCTACGGCGTGGGTACTGCCTATGCTGCGGTCGGGCCCGCGCAGGCAAACCGCGCCCCGCTGCCGGCGGCGGCATCGGATCCATGCAACGGCGACGCGTCGGGACTAAAGAATTGGCCGATCTCTACAATCGTGCAGACAATCGGCCCTGACGCTGCGCAGCGCGCGCTGCTCGAAGATCTCAAAAATGCGACGGCGCAGGCGCTCGCTGCCCTCAGGGCGTCTTGTCCGGCCGATCTGCCGAGCACGCCCACGGGCCGGATCGAAGCCATGCGGATGCGGACCTCAGCCATGTTAGCGGCCGTGCACCTCGCGCGTCCGGCGTTCGCGGCTTTTTATGACTCTCTCAATGACGAGCAGAAGGCGCGCTTCAACGCGCTCGGCTTCGGCGATCAGGAGGAGGCGCAAACGCGCAATGAGCTCGCACAGGTCTGCGCCGACCGGTCTTTCCATGCCGCCGGCGTGCCAATGGAGCGCATCGAACGCGCGGTTCGCCCGAATGATGCTCAGCGCGCCGCGTTCAATGAGCTGCAGGATGCAACGGCGCGAGCCACCGATCTCCTCAAATCGGATTGTCCGAGCTATCGCCCGCTCACTCCGGTCGCCCGCCTCGACACGATAGAGCAAAGGCTCGATGCCGTGCTGCGCGCCGTCACCGCCGTCCAGCCGGCACTGCAGAAATTCTACGCCACGTTGAGCGACGAGCAAAAGGAGCGGTTCAATCGGCTCTCGTAGGCAACCGCGAACGCGAGTAGGGAAAGCTATTCGCCTCCTCGCTATTCGCTACTCCCTATTCGCTCATTCGGCGGCAATCCGCACCTCGGGCGCGGCCGAGCGCACGTCGGCATCGACATCCTCCTCGAACTTGATGAAATTCTTCTGGAACATGCCGACGAGTTTGCGCGCGGTCTGATCGAAGGCCGCTTTGTCCTTCCAGGTTTTCATGGGATACAGCAAGTGCGGCTCGATGCCAGGCACCGAGCTTGGCACCTCGAACCCGAAATAGGGATCGGTGCGGAAGCGCACGTTCTTGAGCGAGCCGTCGAGCGCGCCGGTGACTAGGGCGCGCGTCGCCTTGATGGGCATGCGCCGGCCGATGCCATAGATGCCGCCGGTCCACCCGCTGTTCACCAGCCAGCAATCGACCTTGTGCCGGGAGATGTAATCGCGCAGCACAGCGCCGTATTCCGCCGGCGGACGGGGCAGGAAAGGCGCGCCGAAGCAAGTTGAGAATTCGGGCTCGACGCCGACCAGCCCCTTCTCCGTGCCGGCGACTTTGGCGGTATAGCCGGAAAGAAAATGATACATGGCCTGGGCCGGCGTGAGCTTTGCAATCGGCGGGATTACGCCGAACGCGTCGGCGGTCAAAAAGATAATGTTGCTCGGATGCCCGGCGCGCCCGCTGCGCGAGGCGCGCGGCATGAAATCTAGCGGGTAGGCCGCGCGGGTATTCTCGGTCCGGGACTCATCGTCGAAATTCGGAACGCGCGTTCTCGGATCAAACACCACATTTTCGAGCACCGTTCCGAACCGGTTGGTCGCGGCGTAGATATCGGGCTCCGCCTCCCGCGAAAGCTTGATGCATTTTGCGTAGCAGCCACCCTCGAAGTTGAACACGCCATCGGGTCCCCAGCCGTGCTCGTCATCCCCAATCAAGATGCGATCGGGATCGGCTGAGAGCGTCGTCTTGCCCGTGCCGGAGAGCCCGAAGAAGAGCGCAACATCGCCATCCTTGCCTACATTGGCGGAGCAATGCATCGGCATCACGCCGTGCGCCGGAAGATAGAAGTTGAGCGTGGTGAATACTGATTTTTTGATCTCGCCCGCATAGGACGAGTTGCCGATCAGAATGATCCTCTTACTGAAATCGATGGCAATGACCGTCTCGCTGCGCACTCCATGCCGCTTCGGGTCAGCCTTGAAAGAGGGCAGATCGACGATGGTGAGCTCGGGAATAAAGCCTGCAAGCTCCGAGCGCTCGGGCCTGATCAAGAGCTGGCGAATGAACAGAGAGTGCCAGGCAAGCTCCGTGAACACACGCACCTTGATGCGGTAAGTCGGATCCGCGCCGCCGTAAAGATCCTGTGCAAAGAGCGTCTTGCCGCGCGCATGGGCAAGAAAGTCCTTCAGCAGCTGCTCGAAGTTCGACGGGGTGATCTTGCGGTTGCCGTCCCACCACACCGAACCTTCGGTCAGGTCATCGATGACGGTGTGCTTGTCCTTGGGGGAGCGCCCGGTATGGACGCCCGTCTCGGCGCAAAGCGCCCCTCCTTCGACAATAGTGGCCTCGCGGGCAGCGACCGCATGCTCGTAGAGCACAGGCGCGGTATGATTCCAGTGCACGGCGCCAAGACCGGTGAAGCCGAATTTGTCGGCCCCGCAGCCGCCGTTCCTCAGGCCGGTTTCCTGCACGATTTCCTCCACAAAAGCCCGGCTCCCGGCCGGACATACGCCCTGGTCTTATAGCTTGGATCGGAAGGCAAAGTTCCCTGGGGCAGAAAGCTATAGTAAGGAAGAGAGACCCTGCCAAGGCGCAACGCAAAGTCAGAGTTTACGTCCCTTCCGCGCAAGTACCGGCGCTGCCTTCGAAAAAGACGCAAGACTTCAAGCCACGATGCACTGCAGCATCAGCGGCGGCTGATGCATTCCATCCGCTCGCGCCGGGACAGAGGTTCCTTAGCTTCATGCTGCACGAAGGAAATTGTGCGGGTCACCCGCAGCCCAAATCAGGACCAAAACACAAGGCTTTGCGCTCTGACGCGGCCCAAGCTATGTTAACAAAGACATTGACGAATCATGCATTTGTCCATGACCGGTCACATTTCGGCCTTGCTTTGGTAGCTACGGAATCGCAGGCCAAAACAGCAGCAAAGGGGCTTCATGCCAACCATCGCTCTCGTCGACGACGACCGCAATATTCTCACTTCGGTCTCGATCGCGCTCGAGGCCGAAGGCTACCGCATCATGACGTATACCGATGGTGCGTCTGCTCTCGACGGCTTCAAAACCAGTCCGCCGGATCTCGCCATTCTCGACATCAAGATGCCGCGCATGGACGGGATGGAGACGCTGCGGCGCCTGCGCCAGAAGTCGGACATGCCGGTGATCTTCCTCACTTCCAAGGATGAGGAGATCGACGAACTCTTCGGTCTCAAAATGGGAGCCGACGATTTCATCCGCAAACCGTTCTCACAGCGTCTGCTGGTCGAACGGGTTAAGGCCATTCTGCGCCGAGCCACCCCCAAAGACGGCAGCGCGCCGAAGGAGACCGACACCGCAAAGGTGCTCGAACGCGGCCTGTTGCGCATGGATCCTGAGCGTCACACCTGCACCTGGAAAAATGAAGCGGTGACGCTGACGGTCACCGAGTTCCTCATTCTCCAGGCGCTGGCGAGCCGTCCGGGCGTTGTGAAGAGCCGCAACGCCCTCATGGACGCCGCCTACGACGATCAGGTCTATGTTGACGACCGCACCATCGACAGCCACATCAAGCGTCTGCGCAAGAAGTTCAAGGGAACCGACGACAGCTTCGACATGATCGAAACCCTCTATGGGGTTGGTTACCGGTTCAAGGAGATGTGACGCCGTAGCGAGCAGGCGCCGCGCATCATGTGAGGGGGGCTCGACCGCCGGACTGACCCGGGCGGAAGGAGGGGGCGCGCAACCCGCAGACTGATCGTGCTCAATCGAACGCCGGAAAGCTTTGTGACTGCGGTCGAGCCGCAAGCGCTCGATGAGACCCCCCTCGCGGCAGGCGGCGGGGGGGTGGCCGACCTTCTGCGCCAAGGCTGGTACCTCTTCGTGCGGGTGAGCTTCTCAAGTCTCACCCGGCGCATCATTTTCCTGAACGTCACGGGACTGCTCGCGCTCCTCATTGGAGTGTTCTATCTTTCTCAGTTCCGCGCCGGCCTCATCGACGCGCGTGTCCAGAGCCTGCTGGTGCAAGGAGAAATCATCGCGGGCGCAATCGCAGCGTCCGCAACGGTCGAAACCGACACCATCACCATCGATCCCGAGCGGCTGCTCGAATTGCAGGCGGGCGAAAGCTACGGCCCCTCGGACGAGGCGCTCTCAGGTCTCGAATTTCCTATCAACCCGGAACGGGTCGCACCGCTGCTGCGCCGGTTGGTGTCTCCGACCAACACGCGCGCGCGCATCTATGATCGCGATGGCGGGCTCATTCTCGACAGCCGCAATCTTTATGACGTGCTGCGGTTTGATCTGCCGCCGCCCAGCCAGAAGCCGAGCTTCCTCGAACGCGCGTACGTCGCCATTCGGACCTGGCTGAGCCGCGGCACGCTTCCGCTCTATCACGAGATGGGCCCGCAAAACGGAAGGAATTATGAGGAAGTCGCCAAGGCGCTGCAGGGTTTCAAATCCAGCATGGTGCGCATCAATGAGCGCGGCGAGGTGATCGTCTCCGTTGCGGTTCCGGTCCAGCGCTTCCGCGCGGTGCGCGGCGCGCTCATGCTCTCGACGCAAGGAGCCGACATCGACAACATGGTGGCGGCCGAGCGGCTTGCGATATTCAAGCTGTTCCTGATCGCCTCGGGAGTGATGGTGGTGCTCTCGTTCCTGCTCGCGGGAACCATCGCCGGCCCGGTGCGACGTCTTGCCGAGAGCGCACAACTCGTCCGCCGCCGCATTCGCGGCAGGGTGGAGATTCCCGACCTTGGCCATCGGCGCGATGAGATCGGGCACCTCTCAGGGGCGCTTCGGGATATGACGGATGCGCTCTACTGCCGGATCGAGGCGATCGAGAGCTTTGCCGCCGACGTCGCCCATGAGCTCAAGAATCCTCTGACCTCCTTGCGTTCGGCGGTCGAAACCCTGCCGCTCGCGAAGACGGAAGAAAGCCGCAACCGGCTGCTTGCAGTCATCCAACACGATGTGAAGCGGCTTGACCGGCTGATCTCGGACATCTCCGACGCGAGCCGGCTCGACGCCGAGATGCAGCGCGACGAGGCGCAGCCGGTTGACCTTAACAAGCTCCTGACCACTGTGGTCAATGTGGCCAATGAGCGCCAGGACGATCAGGTGAGCGTGAAGCTGATGCTCGAAGGCGCTCGGCCGGATGCCTTCGTGGTGCTCGGCCACGATTCCCGGCTGGGGCAGGTCATCGACAACCTCATCGACAATGCGCGCTCATTCTCCGCCCCCGGAGGCTCGGTGCGCGTCTTCTGTCAGCGCCTGAAGAACTGGATTGAGATTGCCGTTGAGGACGATGGGCCCGGCGTGCCGCCTGACTCAATGGAGCGGATTTTCGATCGCTTCTACACGCACCGGCCGCATCAGGCCTTCGGGCAAAATTCGGGGCTGGGCCTCTCGATTTCCAAGCAGATCGTTGAGGCCCACGACGGGCGCATTTGGGTGGAGAACCGGCAGGCGCTGCCGGTCGCCGGCGAGCCCGCCGAAGTGGTCGGTGCCCGCTTCCTCGTCCGGCTACCTGCAATGGAATGAGCGCAGATATTGCAAGCGTGCACGCCTCTGCGGTGCTCGCGGGCAACCGTGCCGTGCTTATCCGCGGAGCTGCCGGAACCGGCAAGTCACGCCTTGCGCTGGCACTGCTCGGCGCCGCGGCAACCGGCATGTTGCGCTTCGCCCGCTTGGTCGGGGATGATCGCGTGCACGTCGAACCATGTCATGGGCGGTTGGTGGTGCGGCCCGCCCCCTCGCTGGCAGGACTGATCGAAGTTCGGGGTGTCGGCATCCGCAGGCTTGACTACGAGGAAGCAGCCATTGTCGGCCTGGTGGTCGATCTCGCGGCGGAGAATGCCGAGCGCCTGCCCCAGCCGGGCGAAACCGTCCTCAAGGGCGTCAATTTGCCTCGCCTGGCCGTGGCGGCGAATGCCGACCCCTTGCATCTGGTGCTTGTATTCCTGGCCGCGCCCGCTACCGGTATTAAAAGCCTGTAAGGAGGCTTGCGGCGCCCCCTCCGGGTACAAAAGTATATTAGCCGATTGGAAAAGGCGGGTTTTCATTAAGCAATTCAGGGCCCGCGCGTTCTCAACCACAATGCAACATTGCCCCGGAATCGCCATGGAGCCCCTTGCGCCCGCAATGGGGATGGCCATGATGGGCGCCCTTTGGTGCGGTGCAACCGGGACTCGGGGGACTCGATGATCGGACTCGTTCTGGTCACGCATGGGCGCCTTGCAGTCGAGTTTCGGTCGGCTCTGGAACATGTGGTAGGACCGCAGACCCAGATCGAGGCGGTGACCATCGGTCCAGAGGACGACGTGGAACAACGGCGCAACGACATCATCGAGGCGGTCAAGCGCGTCGACAGCGGCCAAGGCGTTGCCATCTTGACCGACATGTTTGGCGGGACTCCTTCCAATCTCGCCATATCGGTGATGGGGCGTCCAAAAGTCGAGGTTCTCGCGGGCATCAATCTGCCCATGCTGGTCAAGCTCGCGAAGGTCAGAGACGAGTGCCCGCTGCCCGAGGCGGTGGCGGCAGCACAAGACTCCGGTCGCAAGTACATCACGATTGCGAGCCGCGTACTGACGGAAAAATGAGCGAGTCCGCGGCCGGAACGGACTGCGGTTCGGGCGGCGCGGACGCTGCTGTCGTGACGCGCGTACTTGAGATTTGCAACAAGAAAGGCCTGCACGCGCGCGCTTCTGCGAAATTCGTGCAGACCGTCGAAAAATTCGAGGCCGAAGTAAAGGTGACGCGAGGTCAGGAAACCGTCGGCGGCACCTCCATCATGGGCCTGATGATGCTGGCCGCCGGTCCCGGGTGCACGATCAAGGTCGAAGCGACGGGACGGCAGGCGAGCGAGGTGATCGATGCACTCGATGCGCTGGTGAGCGGCCGCTTCACCGAGCAGGAATAATGTTTCAAGCCGCGCGGTCGCGCAGAACCTTTGCCGCCAGCCGCAGGTCGGAAACGAAATTGCGGTTTTCAAGGTCGAGGTCAATCTACTCTTGCACTGGTACGCTCGGTTCTTCTGGCGGACCAACGCCCGTGCGAGCGGGAGTTCGGGAATTTGGGACATAAAGAATTCTTTATATGTTCGTTGCAGGGAAGCGTCCACGCTGGTATAGGCAGCCGGGCCCGGGCTAAGCCCGGCTCTTCTCGTTTTTTCCAAGCAATCCAAGGCACCTCATGAAAGCTGCATCAAAAGCCAGCGCGAAGCGGCCCGCTGCCGATTATGTGATCAAGGACATCAGCCTCGCCGAATGGGGGCGCAAGGAAATCGCCATCGCCGAGACCGAGATGCCGGGGCTGATGGCGACGCGGGAGGAATACGGCCCCGAACAGCCATTGCGAGGCGCGCGAATCTGCGGATCGCTGCACATGACGATCCAGACCGCGGTCCTGATCGAGACCCTCAAAGCGCTGGGCGCGGACGTGCGCTGGGCCTCGTGCAACATCTATTCGACGCAGGATCATGCGGCTGCCGCGGTCGCCGCCAGCGGCACACCCGTGTTTGCCGTCAAGGGTGAAAACCTCAAGGACTATTGGGATTACCAGCACCGCATCTTCGAATGGTCCGACGGTAGCGCGCCCAACATGATTCTCGACGATGGGGGCGATGCCACGCTGCTCATTCATCTCGGATTGCGCGCAGAGCAGGGCGAAACCGGGCTCATCAGCAAACCCGCCAACGAGGAAGAGGAAATCCTGTTTGCGGCCATCAAGCAACGGCTCGAGGAAAAGCCCGGCTGGTACAAAAAGAATGCGCAGTCCATCCGCGGCGTGACCGAAGAGACAACAACCGGCGTTCACCGGCTCTACGAGATGCAGAAAAAAGGCACGCTGCTGTGGCCTGCAATCAACGTCAATGACAGCGTCACGAAATCGAAATTCGACAATCTCTACGGCTGCCGCGAGTCACTGGTGGACGGGATCCGCCGCGGCACCGACGTGATGATGGCGGGCAAGGTCGCCATGGTGGCGGGTTTCGGCGACGTCGGAAAGGGATCGGCCGCCTCACTGCGCCAGGCCGGCTGTCGCGTCATGGTCTCGGAGATCGATCCGATCTGCGCCTTGCAGGCCGCCATGGAAGGCTACGAGGTCACAACCATGGACGACGCCGCGCCGCGTGCGGATATTTTCGTCACCGCCACCGGCAACCTCGATGTCATTACCATCGAGCACATGCGCAAGATGAGGGATCGCGCGATCGTCGCCAATATCGGTCATTTCGATAGCGAGATTCAGATTTCGGCGCTGCGCAACCTGAAATGGCATAACGTCAAGCCGCAGGTCGACGAAATCGAATTTCCAGACGGAAAACGCATCATTCTCCTGTCGGAGGGCCGGCTGGTGAACCTCGGCAATGCCATGGGGCATCCGAGCTTCGTGATGTCATCCTCGTTCACGAATCAGGTGCTGGCGCAAATCGAGCTGTGGAATAATCCGGGAAAATACGAGAAGAAGGTCTATACGCTGCCCAAGCATCTCGACGAGAAGGTCGCCCGGCTGCACCTTGCCAAAATCGGCGTGAAGCTCACGCGCATGACGGACCGGCAGGCGAGCTATATCGGCGTTCCGGCCGAGGGACCCTATAAGCCCGACCATTACCGCTACTGAATTAACCCCGTAGCGGGATTTTGCAAAAACGCCCATATTAGAGCGGGGCGTCTTGCCATTGGTTTGCCGCATCGCTCATCAATGCTGCGCGCCTATCCCGGAGCAGGCCGATGTGCCGCTGGATTGCCTATCGCGGCGAAACGATCCCGCTGGAACAATACGTTACCGCGCCCGCCCACTCTCTGGTCGTGCAGAGCCAGAGGGCGCTCGAATCGACCGCCAGCACCAATGGCGACGGTTTCGGCATGGGCTGGTATGGCGAGCATCCGGAACCCGGTCTCTATCGCGAAGTGCGCCCCGCCTGGTCGGATGAGAACCTTCGTTATCTCTGCCGGCACATTCGCTCGCATCTCTACTTTGCCCATGTGCGCGCATCGACCGGCACGCCGACCATGCGGCCGAACTGCCATCCCTTTGCCTGCGGGCGCTGGTTGTTCATGCACAACGGCGTGATTGGGAATTGGGCGCGCCTGCGCCGCAAGGTCGAAGCGCTCATTCCCGATCAATTCTATGGCTCGCGTGTTGGTACAACGGATTCCGAGGCGGTTTTCCTTGCCATCCTGGGCGCCGGCGGAGACCGCGACCCCATCGGCGCGACTTCGCTGATCCTTGCAACGCTGACCGGCATGGTCACGACCAAGGATTACCGGGAGCCCTTGCGCTTCACGGCGGCGCTGGCGAACGGCCGCGACCTCTATGCGTTCCGTTATTCGGCCAACGATAATGCCAATTCGCTCTATTACCGCCAGGCGGGCGGCAATGTCGTCATCGTTTCCGAGCCGCTCGATGCCGAGCACGCAAACTGGAAGCCTGTGCCGGCGGGCCAGATCGTCATCGCCCAAGCCGACAAGCCGGTGCGGCTCGAACCCATTCCCGTCGCGCAACGCGTGGCTGCGGAGTGAGTAGGTCGGCGTCGAGCGCAGCGCGACCCAACACTACGTCCGTCCGCGGCAATGCTGGGTTCGCGTGAAGAACTCGACCCAAGCTGCGCAGCCCGAAAACTTGCCGCCCGCAAACACCAATGCTAGTGCGCGCGTCATGGCCACGCTCATCCCGAATATTCGCAATTTCGCGATCATCGCGCATATCGATCATGGCAAGTCGACACTTGCCGACCGTCTGATTCAGGCGACGGGCGGGCTCGAAGATCGCGAGATGGTCGAGCAAGTGCTCGACTCCATGGATATCGAGCGCGAGCGCGGCATCACCATCAAGGCGCAGACCGTGCGGCTCAATTACATCGCGCGTGACGGCAAGCCGTACGTTCTCAATCTCATCGACACGCCAGGCCATGTGGATTTTGCCTACGAGGTCAACCGCAGCCTCGCCGCCTGCGAAGGATCACTATTGGTCGTCGACGCCTCGCAAGGCGTGGAGGCGCAAACACTGGCCAATGTGTACCAGGCGATCGAAAACAATCACGAAGTTGTACCGGTTCTCAACAAGGTCGACCTGCCGGCGGCCGAGCCGGTAAAGGTGAAGCAGCAGATCGAGGACGTGATCGGGCTTGATGCCTCGAACGCGATTCTCATTTCGGCCAAAACCGGTGAGAATATCCCAGAGGTGCTTGAGGGCATCGTCACGCGGCTGCCGCCGCCCAAGGGCGACCGCGACGCAACGCTCAAGGCATTGCTCGTCGACAGCTGGTACGATCCCTATCTCGGGGTTGTCGTCCTCCTTCGCATCGTCGACGGCGTGCTGCGCAAAGGCCAGCGCGTTCGCATGATGGGCACCGGTGCCGCCTACGAGGTCGACCGCATCGGCGTATTCACCCCGAAGATGATCAATGTCGATGAGCTCGGCCCCGGCGAGATCGGATTTCTCACCGCCTCCATTAAGGAGGTCGCTGATACGCGCGTGGGCGACACCATCACTGATGATCGCAAGCCGGTGGCCGAGCCGTTGCCCGGATTTCGGCCCGCCGTGCCGGTCGTGTTCTGCGGCTTGTTCCCGGTCGATGCGGCACAGTTTGAGGACTTGCGCGCCGCCATGGGCAAGCTCCGCCTCAACGACGCAAGCTTCACCTATGAGATGGAAACCTCAGCTGCGCTCGGTTTCGGGTTCCGCTGCGGCTTTCTCGGCCTGCTCCATCTTGAAATCATCCAGGAACGCCTAGAGCGCGAGTTCAATCTCAATCTCATCGCCACGGCGCCCTCCGTTATCTACAAGATCGACCTCACCAACGCCCAGCAGATCGAGATTCACAACCCTGTCGACATGCCCGATCCGGTTCATATCAAGGAGGTGCATGAGCCCTGGATCCGCGCCACCATTCTCACGCCGGACGAGTATCTCGGCAGCGTGCTCAAGCTGTGCCAGGACCGGCGCGGGATGCAGGTCGAGCTTACCTATGTCGGCAATCGGGCGATGGTGAAATATGACCTGCCGCTCAACGAGGTGGTGTTCGACTTCTACGACCGCCTAAAATCGGTATCGAAGGGTTATGCCTCTTTTGATTATCAGCTCACCGACTTCAAGCCAGCCGACCTCGTGAAAATGCAGATCCTGGTCAATGGCGAACCCGTGGATGCGCTCGCCATGCTGGTTCATCGCACCCGCGCCGAGAGCCGCGGCCGCGCGATGGTCGAAAAGCTCAAGGAGCTCATTCCTCCCCACATGTTCCAGGTGCCGATCCAGGCCGCGATCGGCGGCAGGATCATTGCACGCGAGACGGTGCGGGCGTTTCGCAAGGACGTGACCGCGAAATGCTACGGCGGCGACGTGACGCGAAAGCGCAAGCTTCTGGAAAAGCAGAAGGAAGGCAAAAAGCGCATGCGTCAATTCGGAAAAGTGGAAATTCCACAGGAGGCGTTTATCGCGGCCCTCAAGGTTGATGTGTAGCCGCTGGCGCGAGCACGCGGATAAGGTTATCGCGAATGTCCCTGGCCTCGCCGTCGGTGAGACCCGCATCCGTGAAACGCGGGCCCGGATTGCACGCCAGCGATTGAACCCTCCCGCGCTTTGAACGTTCGGTAAAATCGTCGGATTTTCCTTTTGCAGACATTCTACGCTAAGATCAGCCCAGATTGACGCTGTAAGCGCTCATTGGGAGGGTCCAATGCTCGATGGAATCCTGGTGCCGGTCTTGGCTATCGGCGTGTTGGCGGTCATTTGGGCGATTATCTTCGTTGGATCGAGTTTTTTTGGTCCAAAGACCGGATAGTACTCGCTCCGGCTGCGGCCCTTCGCCGCGAGCACCCGGCTGGATGCAGCATGCGTTACTCCGCTTTGCCGCATCAATTAAAAAGCCCCCGCGCTTGCGGGGGCTTTTGCTCCAGCGAAGGATGTTAGGAGCCCCAATACGGCCCGACGCCGTAGTAATGATAGACTCTTTGGCTGCGGGCCCGATCGGACCAATCCCAGCTCTCGTATTCGTTTCATGAGCCTTTAACGCTCCAATCGTATGTTTCTGCGCGCGTCCGCGCAGGAGAAGCGATGTCCATCACGGCGGCCAGTTCCGGTGCTGTGAATTCACGACCGGCTACTGACAGCCGCGTGCTCCTCATCATCATTTGGTGCGCGATCACGGCGGCGTACCTGATCGCAGGATGGGGGCGCGATGGCGCGCTGTCCACCGACGATGCAATGCGACTTGTGGAGGTGCGTGACTTACTGGCCGGCCAAGGCTGGTTTGATCTCACCCAATACCGGCTCAACCCGCCTGACGGCGTGGTGATGCATTGGTCGCGTCTTATCGATCTGCCGCTCGCGACGCTCATTCGAGCAGCAGAAACCGTGCTGCCTACCGGTTGGGCGGAACGCCTCGTCGTCACGGTCTGGCCGATTGCGCTCCTTCTCATCTTTCTTGCTGGCGTCGCACGACTCGCGCGCGATCTCGCCGATGAGACCGCGGCGCGTCTCGCGCTCATTCTGGCCGCGCTGAGCGCACCGGTGCTGCAACACTTTCGTCCCGGTGCAATCGATCATCACAATGTACAACTCGTATTGCTGATCTGGTCGCTTGCGCATGCTTGCCGCGTGCCGACACGGCCGCGCGATGCAGGCGCGGCCGCGGCTTTATCGGCCGGGTCGCTTGCCGTCGGCATGGAAATGACACCCGCAATCGTGGCGCTTGCCGCGGTGACTGCACTGCGCTGGATCGCGCAAGGCGCGGCGGCCGCTCCCATCGCTCAGGCCTTCGGCATCGTATTCGCGGCGGCGATGTTTGCGCTCTTCGCAGCCACCGTGTCTCCACTGCACTACGCGACGCCTGCCTGCGATGCACTCTCGGCCGTGCACCTCATGGCAGCATGTATCGGCGGCATTGGACTTGCTGCGCTCGCGAGCCTGCACGTGCTGCGCTCATCCAACGGGCGACGCCTGACCGGCGCCGGCGTGCTGGCTGTCGTGCTCGCGACTGCGCTCGCCGTGGCGTACCCCGCCTGTCTGGGCGATCCGTTCGAGCATCTCGACCCTCGCCTGAGCACGCTCTGGCTCTCCCACGTGAATGAGGCGCGATCGATCACCAGCATGCTCCGGGATCTGCCACAGGAGGTGCTGCCCTATTACGGCCTTCCCTTAGCCGCGCTCGTCCTCTCATCCCTGCAGATCGCGCGCGAGCCCGCGGACGTGCGCTGGAGCTGGATTTGCGGCGCGGCGGTGCTCGGCAGCTTGTTTTTGCTCGCGCTTTGGCTGGTGCGTGGCGCAACGGCGGCGAATGCAGTTGCGGTTGCGCTCGTTGCAGCGGCGCTGGTGCGCATGCTGCCCCCCCGTAAAGCGTTGACGTATTTCGGATTGAGCCGTGCGGCACTCGCGGTCGCCCTTCTGCTCAACCCGCTTGCAATGCTCGCAATTGGCGCCGCGATTGCGCGCGGCGTGACAGGCGTGACGAACAACCACCGCCTCGTGGCGAGCTCCGAGCGCCCCGAGACCTGTCAACGAGCGTCCGACTATCTGCCGCTTGCAAGGCTTCCGAAGGGCTTGGTGCTCGGTTTTATCGATGCCGGTCCGTTTCTATTAATGCAGACACCTCACACCGTGCTGGCAGCGCCATATCACCGTGACATCGTGGGAAATACGACGATGCTCGACATCTTTCTCGCCCCACTTGATGAGGCGCAGCGACGGATCAGTGACGCCAGGATCGACTACGTGGCTTTCTGCCCTGGCTCCCCCGAGCGCTACAATTATTCCATCGCGGCGCCGCAGGGACTTGCGGCAGCACTGGGGCGAGGTGACGTCCCGGATTTTCTCATCCCTGTTCCGCTGGATGGCCACAATCTCGCGGTTTACCGGGCAAAGGAATGAGCTGGGCACTGAGTTGGGC
>CATPCO010000808.1 GCA_955652925.1 uncultured Xanthobacteraceae bacterium
AGGTAGAAACCGGTCCAGCTCCACACTGCGTCGACCGGATGTATCGCCACATAGGCAGGCGCGGGCGGCTTGTCGACCTTCGCGCCCGGGCCAAACTTCTGCGCCACGCCGAAAAAATAGCCGCGCCGCGGCCCATATGCGTTGGCGAACACGCCGATGCCGGTGCCGTTTTTGATGACGTAGCTGGTATCGAAGACGTTGACGACGTTGAAGCGCAAGGTGACCGGGGCCCAACCGGGAATGTCGAATTCATGCGAGATCCCGGCATTGACCTGCGCATAGGGAGGAATGTGATCGGTGTTGGCGAAGCCTGAGCGAAGCCCGCTGCCGTAGATCAGGTCGGCGGAAAATCGGGTGCCGTACCACAGATAGGACACTCCCCCCGATCCGGTCCACACCTGGGAGTGGTCGGCGTAGACCCAATTGGTTCGAGTATAGGCGAACTCGTCCGCACCAAGGAGATATTGATTGGTGATGACATTGTTGCCGCGTTGATTGGCCCAAGCCAGGTTCGCGTAGGCGCGCAAATCGCCGTTCGTGTAGATCGCCTTGAGCTCGACGCCGGAATTTTCACCCCTCTCATACTGGAACCCATTCAACACAAGAGCGGCACCGAACTGCCCTTGATTAATCTGGTATCTCGTCATTTTGAGATAGACGTCGACGCCGAGCTCGAGCCCCGGCAGCACCTTCTGCTCGAACCCTATGTCGTAGACATTCGACCGTTCGGGCTGCATCAGATAATAGGGCGGCGGCACGCTTGGCGCCTGAACCGTCGTGCAGTTCGGATTGCCGATATAGGCGGGGCAGCTGGTGAACAAGGCGGTGTTGGGCTGCGCCGCAATTACCTGGGCCGGCGGCGCAAAGTTGCGCGCGAACCCTGCGTGCAACGTTGTGCTGTCGGACGGACTGTAGGTCAGGCCGATGCGTGGGCTGAGCTGGTTCGCATCGATGTACTGCCACATCTGGTCGAAGCGCGCCCCGGTGTTCAAGGTCAGCCGGTCCGTGAGCCTCCATTCGTCCGAGAGGTAGACGCCGGCGAGCCAGCCGAGCAGCACGTTGCCATCGATCGCCGGGAAGGGGACATCGGGCAGAATTTGCGTGGGCGGGCTCATCGACCCGTCCAGCGGCAGCAACTCGTTCACGGTGGAGACCGATGTCTTCTCCATAGTTGCGAACATGCCGGCGCGCACGGTGTGCGACTCATTGAGGCGAATCGCGCTGTCCGCCTGGAGGCCGTTGGCGACGCTGCCGCGGTAGACGCTCGTCGCCAATCCGTTGAACATGAGGTCTCCGACAAGATCGGGCCTGAACTGAACGGAGTTGGTGCGCGTGAAATAGGCGAGCTGAAGGTCGACGTCGGTGGTCGACTTCTGCAATGCAAGCACGCCGAACTTATATTTCTCGACCTGGGTTTCATCGACAAGCGCAGAAGGAAAGTAGCTCAGACCGAAGGCGGTGAAGCTCGGAAATTGCCCGGGAACGTTGGGGATCTGAAACCTGTTCGTCGACGTGCCGCCGATGAAGCTCAAGCGCGTGGTGGGATCGATGATGGTCGAGACATAGGCAAAGCTTCGGTCCTGCTGGGTGCGGTCGTGAACCGCGTTAAGATGTGGGGTCGGATTCTGAATCCCCAGGATGTTTTCCAGGAACCGGCCAGTGAAGAAAAACTCCGTGCTCCCGGTCTTGCCGCCGTATTGCACGTTGTAGTTCTGTGTCTGTCTGCTACCGCCGTAAAAGCTGATCTGTCCGCTGTTGTCGAAGGCCGCCGTCTTGATGTCGACGACTCCCACCGTGCGCATGCCGTATTGGGCAGGGAGCGCCCCGGTGATCAGGCTCAGGCTGCCGATGAAGCTCGGGTCGAGGAACTGACCGAAGGCGCCGAGTGTGTCAGGCAGCAGGATGCCGTTGACGCGGAAAGCCAGAGAACTTTCAAGGTGCTCGTTGCGTAGATGAAAGTTTCCCTCTGCCGCCGAATCCTGCGAAACGCCGGGGAATTGCAGCAGCACTTTCTCAAATGGAGTGTTGCTCCCTGCTGGCAGCGCGTCGATGGCTTCGCGATTCCAGGTGGTGGACGTCGCGCCAATCGGTGCGAAGATATTGTCGCGCTGTCGATCGAATCTTTGCATCTGGGTTTCGGCGGCTGGAGCGGATGTGCGCTCGGCGGCCGGAGCAGACGATGACGTCGCACGTTGTGGACGGGTGGGCGCCGACGCCGCCGGCTCGGGCGGCGGTGGAGGACTTGGGGTGGGGCTCGCGGGCGGCAGAGCAGGAGGGGGCCGGGGAGCAGGAGCCGGCGTCACGACAATGGGGGGAACGGGCGTGGTGCCGGGAGGAGCGGGTGTCCCCGGTGGTCCGGGAGGGGTCGCGGGAGGCGGCTCCTCAGGCGTCTGTGCCGCCGGGGTTTCTGCCGCTGGCACTCGCGGAGGTGTCGGCGGACCTTGCGGGGGAGCCGCGGTTTCCAGCGTTGTACTTGGCGTCTGCGAAATTGCTGCACCCGCCAGGCACAGCAGCATCAGCGCCGAGCTGCCCAGCAGTATCAGTCGTTTCTGACGCATCGACACCGGTCGACCCACTCTCTGACGCACCCGCGATTGGCCAGGGACTCCTGGCGGCAAGACAGCGGCCGATCAGATCCGAAAGCAGGATCTTGATGAGATCAGCCGAGAACGGAGAGTGCGTAGGAGGGCCGCGCTGATATTCGCCGGTGGGGGAACGATACGCCGTCACCTGGGCGTCGGGTGGAACTTTCAGTTGGGAGAACACGCCTGCATCGAGGCTCGTTGCTGCAGATGCGGCCGGAAGGATGGCACAGGGAGTCGTGGCAATGGTGCAAAGAAGACAATGCGATTGCTCGGGCGGAAGGTTGCCTGGCTCATTTTGACCAGGGCTCGTGCCAGCGCCATGGCAGATGACGAAGGCATCGCCGTTCGCGCCCGCCAGTGCGAGCGTGGAATGACCAAGAACAATCGCGCTCAGCAGGAGCTGAAGCACCAGCGCGCAGCTTGCTCCGGCGGCCACCCATTGCCGCAGCAGCGCTCTATATCGACCCATTTGGAGCACCGCAGTCACCTCGCCTCGCCCAGGAATAGCACTCCTCGTGGCACTGAAGTCGAGGCGTCGCGAGATGCTGCTCGATTCTTTGCGGAATGTGACGCAGGGGCAACATCCCTACATCCCTAAGGTGGCCGATCTCCCGCTTGAAGATCGCCGGTGTCGCGTGTCCTGGCGGTAAGGGGCCGTCGCTCGCGGAAGTGGTAATGTGCGGCATGAACGATTTTGCCGCAGCTTTCAAGACCGCATGTGCGCTGATTGCTGGGTTCGACGCCGAGCTGCGCGAGATTGTTGCCTTGTCGCTTGCGGTGAGTTTATCAGCCAGCGCGTGCGCCTTCGCGATCGGCGCGCCGCTCGGAACGGCGCTTGCGGTCTATCGCTTCCGTGGCCGCGGTGCCTTGGTCGTCATCGCCAACGCCCTGCTTGGGCTGCCCCCAGTCGTGGTCGGACTCGCGGTCTACCTCTTGCTGTCGCGTTCCGGGCCGGTCGGATCATTCGGCATCCTGTTCACGCCTGCTGCAATGATCATTGCGCAGTGCGCGCTTGGCACGCCGATCGTCGTCGCCCTTGTTCATCGCGCCGCGGTGGAAAACTGGCGGGCCTACGGCGAAGCCCTGCTTGTCGACGGGGCCTCGCGGCTGCG
>CATPCO010000809.1 GCA_955652925.1 uncultured Xanthobacteraceae bacterium
AGGTTCTTCTGGGCAAGTCTTGCGGGACGCCGGCGCGCAATTAGGAATTTCGTTGGTTTTTATGCTCCCGGAGAAAGGGACTCCCTCGGAGATCGAGCGCGTCTTCGCTGCGATGGAGCAGCAACGGCCGGACGCGGTGTTGGTCAGCGGGGAAGGAGACCTTTACGCGCACCGCCAGCTGATCGCCGAGCTTGCCCAGAAGAAACGCTTACCGACCATGTGTCCGTATCGCGATTACGTCGAGGCCGGTGCGCTGATGGGTTATGCCGTCGATCTCGCAGAGCTGCTCAAGCGCATGGCGGATGACGTGCACCAAATCCTCAAAGGGGCCAAACCGGGCGAGATCCCGATTTATCAACCGACCAAGTTCGACCTCCTGATCAACCTGAAGACGGCAAAAGCGTTCGGCCTGACGCTACCACCGGCGCTGCTCGCCACCGCCGCCGAGACGATCGAATAGTGGGCGCTATGTCTCCTTGGCGCGAACGAGAATTGCCGACGCGCATCATTAATGTCGGGTGCTGGAGGTCATGCAGACATCAAAACCGCAAGGAACGAGGAGCGGCTAACAGTCGAGTCTGACCCGGCACCCGGGATCAGTCCCTGACGGTCCCGGCTCGGCGCTGCACCGCAGCCGGGACATGCACCACCCGTGGAGCGCGCCGATGACCATCCCCAAGCCCGTTTACAACCCCCCCTTCAATGTCACGCGCGCGAGCCATTGCGTGCTCACGGTCAAAGATCTCTCCGCAAGCCGAAGCTTCTATGTCGACCTCATCGGTTTCATCGTCAGCGACGAGGACAAGAGCACGATCTACTTGCGCGGCGTCGCGGAGGCATGTCATCACAGCCTCGTCCTTAAACAGGCGCGCGGCGAGCCGCAGGCCGAGCGCATCGGCATGCGGGTCTTCACGGAGGAGGACCTCGACAAGGCGAAAGCATTCTTCAGCAATGCCGGTCTGCCGGCCAAATGGGTCGAGGCTGCGCATCAGGGACGCACGCTTGCGGTGAGGGACGCAAGCGGGGTGCCGGTCGAGCTCTGCGCGACCATGGAAGTCAAGCCCCGCCTTGTGGTCGCCTTCGGCGAGCATCACGGCGCCGTGCCGCAGCGGCTCGATCATTTCCAATTGCTGGTTCCGGACGTGCAGAAAGCGTGTGAGTTCTGGATGAGCATGGGCTTTCGCTTGTCCGAATACATTTCTCCGGACGGGACGGATGAGCTGCTGTTCGCCTTCCTCCAGCGCAAGGGCAATCCGCACGACATCGTCTTTGCTCCCGGCGCGGGCCCGCGGCTCCATCACGCGGCATTCAGCATCCCGGAGTCCTATCACTTCTTCTATGTCTGCGATCTCGCCGCCGAGATGGGCTTTGCCGACAATGTCGAGTTCGGTCCTGGCCGGCATGGCCCGGGCCATGCGCTGTTCGTCTATCTGCGCGATCCCGACGGACACCGCATCGAGCTGTTCAACACCCATTATCAGGTGATGGACATCGAGAACGAGCCGATGCGCTGGGATGCAAGCGTTGCGATGAAGCGCCGCTGGCAGCTGCCGGCGCGCCGGCAATGGTTCGTCGAGGCGAGCCGCTTTGTGGATGTCGAGCCGCGCGAGGGAGCGCGCAAAGGCGAGCCCATGAGCCTTGAGAAATTCATCGCCAGCGCAACGCGATGAAACAATGCGTCGTAGCCCGGATTGAGCGAAGCAAAATCCGGGGGCGGCCCCCGCGTTTCGCTGCCGCTCAACGCGGGCTACACTACGCGGTCCGCGACGATCAAGCCTTGTGCGCCGGGAGCATCTGGCTCGATGAGTTGATTACGGCGTGGATGCTGCGCGCATACTCGATCGCGCCGGCAACGTCCATGTCGAGCGCGGCGCGCGCATAATCCTTGCAGCCCGTCCGCGCCGGCCGCGGCGCGCGCATGATCTGAGCGCACAGCGCCTCGACCGCTTGCTCGAGCTCGGCCGCGGGAAACACGTCACTCACAATTCCCACTTCTCGTGCGCGCACCGGATCGATCACCGCCGTGGACCACACCAGATAGGTCATGGCTTTGCGCGCTACCCGGTCGACCAGGGCCGACATCACCATGGTCGGCATGATGTTATGCGCCATTTCGGGCACCTGAAATTTCGCCGTATCTGCTGCAAGCGTGATGTCGCAAACCGCCGCGATTGCACAGCCGAAACCGAACGCGCGTCCCTGCACGACGCCGATTACCGGAACTTCGCAGCGCCGGAAGGCACCATAGCAGTTGAACACCACGTCGTTGCGGCGGCGCAGCTCGAACGCCTCGGGCGGCGGCCCGGGCGGCCGCTTGCCCATGCTTTCGCGTCCGATGCAAAAATCGTTGCCGGCCCCGCGCACCACCACGATCTCGGCGCTTTCTCCCGCCGAGAGCAGCAGTTTGGTCAATTCCACCGCCATCGCATCGGAGGCCGCATTTCCGAGCTCCGGCCGATTGAGCGTAATCTCAAGCACCGGTCCTTTGCGGGCGGTGAGAATTTCATTCGCCATGCTGCTTTCTCCCACGTTGCGCCGGAGGTCTTCCGGTCACCAAAGATGAATTTTCCCTGCGTAGTAATCCTTGTGAATGATAACATCGAGAGATGGAAGATCCCGAGCGGTCTCCCCGGCCGCCTGACGGCGAGCCTGCGCTGCGCGCCATTGCCATGCCCGCCGACGCCAACCCGTTCGGGGATATTTTCGGCGGCTGGCTGCTGTCGCAAATGGATCTCGCCGGCGGCACCGCTGCAACGCGGCGCGCGAAAGGCCGAACCGCGACCGTTGCGATCACCGCGATGAGCTTTCATCGTCCCGTTTTCGTCGGCGACGAAGTAACCTGTTATGCCGAAATTATCCGG
>CATPCO010000810.1 GCA_955652925.1 uncultured Xanthobacteraceae bacterium
GGCAGTTCACCAAGGATTGCCACGAGCTCGGAATTACCATACACGGCACCTTCATCCTGGGCCTGCCCGGCGAGACCCGCGAGACCATCGAAGAGACCATCCGTTTTGCGACGCAGATCAATCCTCATACCATCCAGGTCTCGCTCGCGGCGCCCTACCCGGGTACGCGCTTGTACAAAGAGGCGCTCGAAAACGGTTGGCTCGATACCGCCAATGCCGGGCTGATCAACGGTCGAGGCGTACAAATTGCTCCGCTACAATATCCCCATCTCAGCCCCTCGGAGATCTTCGCCTCGGTCGACGAATTTTACCGGCGCTTCTATTTCCGTGCGCCGAAAATTGCAGCGTTAGTCTGTGAGATGGCGCGCAGCTCCGATATGTTCAAGCGGAGATTGCGCGAAGGTCTTGAATTCCTCGCCTTCTTGCGAGAACGCCGCGAGCATGCGCGCTGACTCTGACGGCACTGCGGTGCTGTAGCCCGGATTTACGCTTGCGCTGCGCGCTAGCTCGAATCCGGGCTACGGATGATCAGCAACGCCTCAGGTAGCCCGCCTCGCGAAACCAGCAAACCGCATCTTTGAGCCCTTCGATATAGGGACGGCTGCGATACCCGAGCTCCTCCTCGGCCTTGGTCGTTTTGAAAAACATGCAATGCTTGGACATGCGAATGCCCTCGACCGTCGCAAACGGCTCGCGGCCCGTGAAGCAAGCCATTGCTTCCGAGCCATACGCGACCGGCAGCCCTGCCCAATGCGGCACCCGGATGCGCGGAGATCTGCGGCCGACCAGGCCGGCGATATCGCTGAGCATCCTTGCAAAGGAAGCATTCTGGCCACCGAGAATGTAGCGCTCGCCGATCCTGCCTTGGCGCAAAGCGGCCAGATGGCCCTCGGCGACATCATCGACGTGCACAAGGTTGAGCCCGGTATCGACAAAAGCCGGCACTCTGCCTCGCGCCGCCTCGACGATAATTCTGCCGGTCGGGGTCGGCCGCACATCGCGGGGGCCCACGGGCGCTGAAGGATTCACGATGACGGCGGGCAGGCCTTCCTCGGCAGCCATGCGGGAGACAAGCGCTTCGCCCGCAATCTTGCTGCGCTTGTAGGCACCGATCGCGTCCTGTTCGGGCATAGAAACGCTTTCATCCGCCACGCTCCCATCAGCTCTCAACGCAAGTGTAGCCACGCTGCTCGTGTAGATAACGCGCTCAACACCGGTCCGTAGCGCCTCCCGCATGAGGGCGCCGGTGCCGGCGACGTTGACACTGAAGATTTCATGTGGGTGTCGCGCCCACAGGCGGTAGTCCGCGGCGAGATGGAAAACATAGCGCACACCGCGCATCGCGTTCTTGATCGAATCCTCATCACGCAGATCGCCTTCGCAGGGATCAAGATCGAGGTCTGCAATATGGGCGCGCCGGCTCGACGGCCGCATCAGCGCGCGCACCGCGAAGCCGGCTTCCACCAGCTTTCTTGCCACCGCCGAGCCGATAAACCCGGTTGCGCCGGTGATGAGAACGTCTGCGGTCTTCATCGCGCTGATCACAGAATGTGAGACCGCTTGCGTCGCAGTTGTCAATACGTCTCATGGACAATCGCGGAGTTCGTCGTACTGCTCTTGCTGGTTCCGTTCTATTGGCCGCTGATTGGCCTGCAGTGACCAGTCTTCAACTCCGGATCACTCCTAGATGTGCCGCGCCAGCGCGGGCAAACTCAAGCACGGCGTGCGCGATCTTTTCGCCACCTTGCACGGAGGGCTCGATCGGGTTTGCGAAATCTTCATCATTTGCGCAGATCAGACGAAGATCGATAAGCGCGATATGGCGCGCGAACGCCTCGCGCGTGATCGCGTCGTTGAACACACTGAGCGCGGCGGCCGCGATGCGGCGCAAATGCGCATCCGGAAAACGCGGATCATAGATTGTGCAGACAGCGGTCGGGAGCTTTCGGTCCAGCACGAGATCGAGCATGCTGCGATAACGGGTGCCGAATTGCTCACGCACATCGGCAAGCTTCGCCATGACTTCAGCAACCGAGTCTGCCTTTTCCTCGAGAAAAGCTGTCTCTTCCAGCGCATCGTTTCCACCTGCGCTGACGACGAGGTGGGTTGCATCATTTGGGATGCGATCGAGTTGCGCATAGACATCCCGTACGCCTGAACCATCCCGCGCGTTGAGAGCGGCCCGCCAACCCTGCGGCAGAATCTCGCGGAGCTGGACCAGCACGTCGGGCCCTCCCGCGACGTAAGCTCCGTTATCGAAAACGGAATCGCCAAGCAGCACAACATGGGTCATCGTGATCTTTCCACCGGCAGTTCATTACGAAATCCGTGCGCTTGAACCCGCGGCCGAAGAACCGCCTGCAGCAGAGACGGCTTGAACCGCAATTACTGTGCGCTGGCCTCACCGGTGGCGCGCGCTTGCGCTGCCATGCGGGCGCGGCTCTCACGCAAACTCGCCGCGAGCTTGTGCCAGGAGCCTTTGGGCTGCACGTGAGCGGGATCATCGTCCGGCATAGGGCGGTAGAGTCCGTATTTGCCGCCGTGGGCATCGATCCAGCGCCAGACTTCTGAAGCGCCCTCTGCGCTGGTGATGTCGACGGCCTGCCCATGACCATAGCCCCCGGTCCGTGCTTTGCCGCCGTGGAGCGAGTTGCTGGCGCCCGCCTTGAGTCCCGATGCGATGGTCTGGCGATAGTCGTCGCGGAATCTGCTGAGGATGGACCAACGGATACCAGCCGCATCCATGGCGTGGCCGGGGTCGGGTTAACCGGCCAGTCCTTGCGGAACGAACCTGCTGGTTCTCTCCTCGGACGACTCTCAACCGGGCTCGCCAGAAGAGGGCCCATGGCGTTCGAGCCATTTTGGGCGCGGTCCGCGCATGTAATGCAATTCCGGCCTGTAACGATGGATCAGGCCACTAAAGATGTCGCGAACAATGGCGAAGATATGCATCCCCCGAACTCCCCAAAGCTCGTCCCCCGGTGTGGTTACTGTCGCCCACTTTGGGCGATTGGAAGGACGCCATGCGGCGGGAATGTGAAATGGCACGGGCGCAGTGGGGAAAATGAAGCGAGCTCACTGCGATCAATCCGGGCGTAGCCTGGGTCGAGCGTGCGAAACCCAACATTCTGCCCAGGACGCAACATCGGGTCTTCCGTTGGGTCGAGCGCTTGCGAGACCCAACGCTCTTTCCCGGTTACCCGATGTTGGGTCTCGTGAAGAACTCGACCCAACGATCGTTCGACTCAACCTACAAATTTTCTTTGCGGCTTTAGCCCAGCCCTACCTGACGCCGCCAGGATTTGTGACAGGTCCGGTAAAGCGTTCGAAGCGCTTGCGCAGATCCGCGAGCTGTTCCACACCGCTTAGGAATTCGACGTACCGATTGTCGAGGCGGTAGGTTGAGAGCGAGGGCAATCCGGCAGGAGCGGGCACATCGTCGCGCGAGGAATAGGCTTCGGCCTGGGCCTGCCATTGCTTCGAAAGCAGCCAGGTGACGAAGAGCTTCGCAGCGTTCGAATGCGGAGCATCCTTGAAGATTGCCTCAGCGCTAAAGAACACGGGCAAGAAATCATCGGTTGGTGCCGTCAACGCCACCTTCCCGCCCTCGCGTTGAACGGCAAGCGTGCTGCCCACGGTGTTGTCGAATCTCACGAAGCTCTCGCCGGAACCGAGACTGCGCGCCACCCCGAGATGCCCCTGGATGAACTTCGGCTGTTGCCTCATATACTGGTCCATGTAGCCCCAGCCATATTTCTGGACAATGCTGGTGAATGTGAACAGCGTCGCGTCGTCGTCGGCCGGATAGGCGCTAACGAGTTTTCCCTTGAATCTTGCCTTCAAGAAATCGATTGCCGATGTCGGTAGTTCCTGCTTGCGGACGTGCTCCGTGTTATAGCCATAGAATATCGGGTTCGTGTTCACCGCGACCCACGCGCCATCGGGATCCTTCGATTTAACGCTGATGCGATCGAATCCCTCGGGCTTGTAGTTCAACAGCAGGCCGCGCCTCTTCCACGCGATGAAATCCTGAATGGTTTGGAAGATCGCCACATCGGTCTCGATCTTCTGCGCCCGAAACTGCTCCTCCATTCTGGTGTTGAGGACATTGCTGAAACCTGCGGTGAGCGAAACCGTGATGCCGGGAAACCGCTGCTCGAAGGCGTGAGCCGCGCTCTCGTAGCCCCTGCTCGGACCCGCGGCCCATAGCACGACCGACCCCTCGGCCTTGGCGGCGGTGTAAAGCTGGTCAGGGGTCTGGGCATTCACTTCCGCCCCAGAGCAAAGTGCCAAGAGCAAGGTAAGCAATACGATGCCGATCCCGTCTGGCCGGTCCGGCACAAATTTGCCGCTCATGCTCAGCTCCGCTTGTCTTGACCATCGTGTTGCATGCTGTTTGCGATATTTCTTGCGGGAGATCAAATCAGATTGCATGCGAGGCCAATTCCGGCCGCGGTCAACCTGTTTCGCTGAGATCGCGCCAGGAGCTCCACCGCTCCCTGCGCAGGGGAGAGTCGTAGTAAACGAGATCGATGTCGGCGAGAGACGCTGATTGAAGCTTGGCGCGGAAAGCACTATCCTCTTTCAGTTCGAAGAGGGTAAGCTGGCGTTGTCGCGTGTCCTTTCGCTGCTCCTTGCGAAGCCCCGCTAGCGGCACTGCAACAAAACGTTACTTGCGTTTAGGAAACATTTCTGATAGAGAAAATACTATCATTCCAAAAATATACGAGGCCCGGACGCACAGCGTGCCGGGTTTTTTCATGCGCGCGCGCATCTCAGCTTGCGTCGCAGTCGCGAGTTTGCATCTGCGCGTTGTTTCAATGAAGGAACACAACTCCACGAGGGCCGATTTTACCAAACAAACCCAACGGGTGAAATGCCTTGTCAAAACGGGTTATCTGTGAGGCTCCTGCACACAGCGCTTGCGCGACGCCTATGGTCAGAAGATTACGATGAGCGTCGCAGCGTCGCAGTCTCCAAACACTGGAAGCAAGCCATGCAATTTTTGGAGATCAAAATGGCAGCGGGCTGGCTTGGAATTCGCACCGCCTTGCCTGTTATGCCGCTGTTGTTGCTGTAATCGCCCCGTTCGCGTCCCTGTTATTTTTTCGGCAACTCCGCATTTAACGGGCACTTCTTGCACGCGGCCCTGTATTTTCCCTGTTATTTACAGGGCAGTGCACTGGCGCGGCCATACGGAGCGGTTGCGCTCTGCACGCAAGTCATAGCTCAGCACGCTCTTGGGTCTTGAACCCTTGAATTCGTTTTGGCGCGGGATCGAAGCATCCTGCCCGGCTTGAGCACAGTCGCCTTCAAATGCTTCGGCGGCCTTGTTCGAATTAGCCCGTTGAAGCATTAGCGGAGACGGGCGAAAGCCGGGCATTATTCTTGTGACTTTTCAGTCGGACAGAATAATCAGGGCGGCGCTGCTGTGGGCGCAGCGCTATTTAGGCAACACACCTCAGCAATCTGAGCCTGTACCGGCCCTTTTTATCGACAAACGGCAGCGACCGAGTATGTTGGCTCAGCCGATTCAACCCGTTGAGTCGCTCGCACTATCGTATACGGGGGATTTGCCATGCTTTCGCGGTTCCTCGCCGGCGCGGTATGCGCGGCCGGCATTCTGGTGAGCAGCTGCGCCAGCGCGGATCCCGGTTACTATCCCTGGTCGAATTTCATGGCCTCGTTCTCGGCCGTGCCGCGTGAGGTCGTGAACTTTCCCAGCAATCACGAGCCGGGCACGGTCATTATACGGACAGGCGAGCGCCGGCTTTATTTGATTCTGGGCAAAGGCCAGGCGCTGAGATACGGCATCGGCGTGGGGCGCGAAGGCTTTATTTGGTCCGGAGTCTCGACCGTTACCGACAAGCGGGAATGGCCGGAGTGGACGCCGCCGCCTGAAATGATCCGCCGCCGGCCCGATCTGCCTCGCCACATGCGCGGTGGCCCGGAAAACCCCCTTGGAGCGCGGGCGCTCTATCTCGGCGATAGCATGTACCGCATCCACGGCTCGAATGAGCCGCACACCATCGGCACGGCAGCAACTTCGGGCTGCATCCGGCTGACGAACGAAGACGTGATCGACCTCTACAGCCGCGTCAAAATCGGCGCGACGGTCATCGTCCAGCGGTAGCGGTTGCCAGAAATCAGGCATCAGTTGTCAGGCATCAGCTCCTGATCCCTGACACCTGATACTACAACGGCCACCGAACAAGGTGGCTCGTGATCATGGCCGCGCTCAATGCCGCCCCCCCGAGCATGGCCAGCATCATCGATGACACATCCGGGAAATTCATGACCGACCAGTAGGCGGCCAGGCCGGCAAACACGCCCAGCAGCACTGTTGTCACTCCCCATACCAGCTGGCTCCCCTCCATGGTTTGCAGCAGATGGTTTATCGGCCCCAGAAGAAGAATGGGCGCCAGCGGTAATAGCCCCCA